>JAEWYP010000091.1 GCA_023395615.1 Bacillota bacterium | reverse complement strand
TAACGCATGCCGATTACGTCGGACGAAACGATTTCTTCGGTGGTGTAGCCGAAGCTCTCGTTGGTGGCGGCCTTCTTCATCACATCGTTGATGCTATCCACGGTGATGTCTTTGCCCTTCACAACGGAGAACAGCAGCGTGGTGGAGCCGGTGGGCACCGCGACGCGCTGGGCGGAACCGATCAGCTTGCCCTTCAGTTCCGGGATGACCAGGCCGATGGCCTTGGCGGCGCCGGTGGAGTTGGGCACGGTGTTGGCGGCGCCGGCACGGGCACGGCGGAGATCACCCTTGCGGTGAGGGCCGTCCAGAATCATCTGGTCGCCGGTGTAGGCGTGCACGGTGCACATGATGCCGCTCACGATCGGGTACGCATCGTTCAGCGCCTTGGCCATGGGGGCCAGGCAGTTGGTGGTGCAGGACGCGGCGGAAATGATCTTATCTTCTTTGGTCAGGGTGTTCTCGTTTACGGAGTACACGATGGTCTTCAGGTCGTTGCCCGCGGGAGCGGAAATAACGACTTTCTTGGCGCCGGCGTCGATATGCGCCTGGCTCTTATCCTTGCTGGTGTAAAAGCCGGTGCACTCCAGCACCACGTCCACGTCCAGCTGGCCCCAGGGGCAGTTCTTCGCGTCTTTTTCGGCATAGATGCGGATCTTCTTGCCGTCGACGATGATGGAATCTTCCGTGGCTTCCACGGTGTGCTTGTGCTCGCCGATCACGCCGCAGTACGGGCCCTGCGCGGTATCGTACTTCAGCAGGTGCGCCAGCATCGCGGGGCTGGTGAGGTCGTTGATGGCAACAATCTCGTAACCCGGAGCGTTAAACATCTGGCGGAAAGCAAGACGGCCGATGCGGCCGAAACCGTTGATCGCAACTTTGACCATTAGTATCTCCTCCTGACAACTCGTGTCTTGGTATTCAGTCACCTTATCTATTGTACCCAAAACCCGTACGCAATGCAAGGGGACAGCGGACATTTTCGGATTTTTTGTGAAAAACTTGTCAAAACGACCATTTCAATGTTATCGAAGCGCATCGGGGTTGAGGCAGCGCAGCTCCTCCGGCAGGAAAAGGCCGTCCTTGCGCACCAGCTCATCATCCAGCCAGATTTCGCCGCCGCCGTACTCCGGGCGCTGGATACAGACCATGTCCCAGTGGATGTCGCTGTGGTTGCCGTTGGGGCACTCGTCGTAGCAGTGGCCGGGGGTAAAATGGAACGAGCCGGCGATCTTTTCATCAAACAACGTATCCAGCATCGGCTCGGTCACATAGGGGTTAACGCCGAAGGAGAATTCGCCCACATAGCGCGCGCCCTCGTCGGTATCCAGAATGCGGTTCAGCCTCGCGGTATCGCTTCCGGTCGCTTCCACAATTTTCCCGTCTTTAAAAACCAGCCGCACGCCGCTGAATTCGATGCCGTTATACAGGCTGGGGGTATTAAACGTAATCACGCCGTTTACGCTGTCGCGGATGGGGGCGGTAAACACCTCGCCGTCAGGGATGTTGAGCTTGCCGTCGCACTTGATGGGCGGCAGTCCTTTGATGGAAAAGCGCAGGTCGGTGCCCTGCCCCAGAATGTGCACCCTGTCGGCGCGCTTCATGCGGTCCACCAGGCTGTCCATAGCGGTACTCATTTTGGCGTAATCCAGCGTGCAAACGGCAAAGAAATAATCCTCGAACGCTTCCAGGCTCATTTTGGCGGCCTGCGCCGCGGCGGGCGTGGGATAGCGCAGCACCGCCCAGCGGGTTTGCGGCACGCGGATCTTGCCGTGCACGGGTCCGCTGTAATGCTTGGCGTACAGCGCCGTCTGCTCCGAGGTTGCGTCCGACGTTTCAAAGCCGTTTTCGTTGGCGCGGATGCCCACATAAGCCTGCACACCGCGCATCAGCGCCGCGTCGTTTTCCGCCTCAAACGCCCATTTTTCCGCCGTGCCGCCGCGAAGCAACGCTCGCTGCACCGTCATGTCGCGCAGGCGCACCACCGGCTGCGCCCCCACGGCGTAGACCGCCTCGATCAGCTTCGCCACCAGTGCGGGCTGATGCCCGAACATCTCAATCAGCACTTTTTCGCCCGGCTTCAGCGCCAGAGAGTAGTTGACCAGCATATCACACAGTTTCTGTACCCGAGGGTCGTTCATCGTTCTTTCTCTCCTTATTCTGTAAGTATCGTATCCGTATCTTCTCCATCAGGCTCGCGGCGGGTTTTTCTATCCCGTAGGTGACAGCCATCGCCGCCAGAATGGACACAGCGAAACATAACAGCGTATAAATGCGCTGCAGTTGCGGGTCGCTGTGCAGCGTAGTCGGAAACAGGTTGGCTGCCAGTTGTACTCCGATCACCTGATGCCAGATGTAGAGGTTGAAGGAAATCGTCGCCAGAAACCGCATCAGGCGGTTATCCAGCAGCTTTTGCAGAAAACGCGGCAAAAACGCTGCCGCAAGCATCGCCGCCGCCATCGTGATCGCCAGCGGCAGGCGAAGCGCCCACTGCGACAGGCGAAGCGCATCTTGCCCGGCCAGCCCGTTTGCGGATTGCAGTCGCACCAGCGCTGTAAGCGCCCAGCAAGCCAGCGCAAACCCAAGCGGCGAAATCCAGACCGTCAGCCTTCGCAGGTCGCTGGTTTTGGGCAGCGCCGTTAGCCTGGCGTACAGCCGCACATAAATGATCGCCGCCAGCATACCCAGCGCGTACACATCCAGAAAAGCGGGAAGCTGATTCACCCAAATTGCCAGATCCGTTACACTGCGGGATACAATCAGCCTGAACGCAATACCCGCGGCAACCAACGTGCAAAGCGTCAATACCGGTTTCTTCTGCGTTGCTTTCGCCAGCCACGGGAAAATCAGGTAAAACTGCATCTCGATCGCAACCGTCCACAGCACGCCATTCAGCGGAGTATAAAGATAGGTTTCCCGGAAGAACGTAAACGTGAACGTAAGGTGCGTCAGCACATCCAGATTGCGCGCCGACGCGTCGCGATAGGCGCCGGATGGCAACGCGACCAACAACAGCACGGCAAGCACCGAGAACAGGTAGGATGGCACGATTCGCTCCAGTCGATTCCAATAAAAATGGCGGACGCCCGGCACCGGCGTACTCTGCACTGTCTGTCTGGCATAGGGCAGATACAACAAAAAACCGCTCAGCAACAGCATCCCGTCCACAAACAGGTAACTGGAGCGCGTCCAGAAATCAAAATCCAGCGTTTGTCCAAACAGCGTCGCGTACTGCCCCAGCCAGCCGAGCTGCCAGATGTGGTAGTTACACACAAACAACACCATCAGCGCGCGAAAGCCATACAGCACGCCGATCTCTGTTTTCCCCCGTGTCTGGTTGTCCGCCTGATGATTCATACGCTTTCATTCGCGGCGGCAGTGGCCGCCGGGGTTGCGGTGGGCGAAGGGCTTGCCGACGGGCGCGCCGTGCTTACCGCTGGGGTGGGTGTTTGCGGCTCTCCGGTAACGGCTGGCAAAGTCGAGTCTGTTGCCGCGGGCGTTGCTGTGGGTGTTACGCTCGGCGCGGGCATAACGGAGCCCTCCGGCAGGTCCGGCATGGTTTCATCAGACAGATGCCGTAGCTGGTAGACCGTGTTTTTGCCGTCCGTAAGCACGCGCAGGGTGAGCGAATCTTTGTTGAGTACCGTCAGTTTATGGGTCAGGGTCAGGGCGTCAGCAGCCGCGCCGGTCTTGAGCGCATAACCGTCCACCGCGAAATACAGCGTCTGCCCGAAGATGGAGCAGGTGCCGTCCGCGCGGAAAATGGCGGTTTGTTGTCCGTCGGCGGTTTGCCAAACCCCCAGAATCAGGTAGCAGCGGCGCTGAAGTTTCTGGTCCGCCACCGCCGGAAAATCCGGGATGCGCTGATAATACGGCAGGGCTTCGTACACCTTGCCCTCGTTATATAGCTCCTCGGCGTAGTTGTAGCATGCCTGATCGTACATGCCCTTTAAATCCTGATAATCCAGCGGCAGGTTGCTGTCGTCAAAATTCTCCAGCGTATCCACAACGGTTTTCCAGTCCCCGCTCTGGTAGGCGGTCCGGGCGGGCACGGCGTACTGGCCGTAGGCCTCCTGTTCGCACTCCTGCGCTTTGGCCGCCGCGTCGCTGTAATCCCCCAGCGCCGTAAACAGGGGCAGCGCGGCGCGGTAATCCTTCGCGTCCAGTTTTTGCTGTGCAAGCTGATACCTGCACTGATTATAACCGTCCTGCGCGCCCTCGTAATCCCCCAGCGCCTGATACATCGCGGCCGCCTTTTCCAGCTCGCCCGCCTTTTGCGCCTTCTGCGCCTCGCCCATCGTAATCTCGCTCAGCAGTGCCTTGGCGTCGGTATTGTCCGGCAGGGATTGCAGCAGCGAGATCGCCTCGTCCGTATTGCCGGTTGTTTTCAATTGCAGCGCCAGCGCAAACGTAGCGGCTTCCAGCTGTTTTTCGCTGTCTTTGTAACCGTTCAGCGCCGAAAAGCCTTCCACGGCTTTCTGGTAGTCCTTCGCGGCAAGCGCCGCGGCGGCGACGGCATACTGGCACTGCTTCCATTTATCCACGCTGTCCTTATACCGGCCCAGCGCCTGATAAAGCGGGGCCGCCGTGTCGTAGTTGCCGGCGGAGAACGCGGTTTCCGCCATCCCGTAGCGAATTTTTTTAAGCTGGGTCGCCGCGTCTTTATAATCGCCCACCGCTTCGTACAGTTTAGCGGCGTTCTCGGTATTGCCCGCCGTCGCTTCCTTGCCGGCCAGCCGGTAACGGCAGTCCTTCAGTAATTCCGCGCCTTTGGTATGGTTGGGGATCGTAACCAGCAGGTCGATAGCCTGCTGCTCGTTACCCGCGGCGGACGCGGCCAGCGCCTGCTGATACACGCATTCCCACGCGAGGGTTTCGCTGTCCAGATAGGGTGCGATGCCGCTGAGCAGTTCCGCCGCCTTGGCGTAATCCCCGGCGTTCATCCGCTCCTTGCCCAGTTCGTACAGGCAGTTATTCGCTTTCAGCGCCGCATCCTGATAATCGCCCGCCTGCTGGTACAGTTTACCCGCCGTTTCGTAATCGCCTGTGTCCTGCTTCGTCTGCGCAAGCTGATAGCAGGCCTGTTTCAGCAGTTCCGCCGCACCCTGCGTATCCCCGGCGGCGGTCAGCTCGGTGACCGCGGTTTCGTAGTCCTTCTGCTCCATCGCGTCCTGGCCGACGCCGTAGGCGCAGGCCGCCACCTTCTGCACCGCGTCCTGATAATCCCCCAGATCGGCAAACAGGATGCGGGCTGCCACGTAGCTTCCGTTTTGGAGCATTTTATCCGCCTGGCGGTACTGCGTCTGTTGCAGCATCGCCGCGCTGTCCGCATAGGTACCAAGTGTTTGGAAGGTATCCGCAGCCGCATCGTATTCCTCCGCAGCCAGCTGCGTCTGCCCCAGTTTGTACATCGTTTTCAGGGCAAGGTCGGCGCTGTCTTTATAATCGGCCAGTGTCTGATACACCGCCACGGCGTTTTGCTGATCCGCCTCCGTGCCGGATGCGGCTAACCCGGCCGCTTTCTGGTAATCGCATTCCTGCGCAAGGACATCGGCATCCCGATATCCTTTTAATTCAGCATATACGGCATGCGCGTCGTCGAACGCCCCGCTTTTGAGCATTGTCGTCGCCTGCGCGTATTTTAACGCCGGAACACCCCAGATCAGCGCGGCGGTGCCCGCCGCGGTAACGCAAATTGTGATGAGGATGGTCCTGCGTACCACGCGTTTATGGTGGTTCGTCTTCGCCTGCTGCCGCGCCCGTTCCTCGGCCAGCCGGCTCGCATCCTCGCGTGCCGCGCGCGCCGCATCCGCCAGTTTCTGTTCGTGCACGGCGTTCAGCTGTTCCACGTTTTCCATAGCGCAGGTGGCAAACACCGACTCGCGCCTGCGCTCGCAGCGGCAGCAACGGTCGCTTTGCAGGCTGTTGGGGCGACCGCAGACACACATCCATACGTTCGCCTGCAATTCCGGATAGCCCAGCGCGTCCGGCCCGGCCACGAAGCGGAGTTGATCCAACTTTCGCCCGGGCGGCAGGGTATTGTCGTCATATTCGGTCAGGGGCGCGCTGCCGCGCCGCCAGATGGTTGCGTCGTCAAACCATACTTTTTCGATCACAAGATCAATATTCTGAACCCCATCCCACTGTGAAGGCAGCAGCGCAATGCTGAACCGCTCCCCGGGCGCGGCGTTCAGACCCTGAACGCGCTCCACCTGCCGGAACAGCGGTTTTCCCTGTTCCCCATAGCAGACCAGCGTCGTCTGCACGGAAACAACCACCTTATCGCACAGGTTGTTCAGGGCAAACCCGCATTCCGGATGTTCCGGCGTGGGCGTGGTATATTGCCACAATTCCACGGGGCAGGTTAAATCGATCTTCATAGCTCTCCCTCCATGGCGTTCCCATGTTACAGCGTATACAGCATCCATTCGGTCAGGCGGCCAGCTGTGAAAGCCAGGCGCAACGCCACCGTAATCAGCTGACCGTCGGTGCCGGTTCCCTGCGCGGTATAGCGCAGGGTTGCGTCCGATCCGTTTGTTTCCAGCGTCCCGTACGGGGGGGTTTGCCCGTCTCCATACAGGATTGCGGCAGCTCCGTTGGTTTTCCCCGTGCCGTCCGCGCGGAAAAGCCCCAGCACGTCGCTCAGTTCCAGACCCGTCGCCAGTCCGCGCGGGCCATACAGCCCGTCGCCCGTAACGGTAATGGATTCCAGCGCCCCACTGCGCTTCTGCGCGTCAGCGCCAAACACCAGCGAGACCGTCGGATAGTTTATAGTATGCAGCCAGCCGTTATCGTCCTGTACCCAGGCATCGGATACGGGCTGCCCAAACAACACGCCCGCGCCCTTCTCCGTCAGTGTCAGAAAATCCATTCGTCCAAACTGAAAATCACTCTGGCCGAAAGGTTCGGCATCGCTTTGCTGCGTAATGCCCGTCACGTCGGTCGTGCTGCTGCCCAGCGCCACCAGATTGCTTTCCACCCCGGCACGGGTGGTAAAATCGCTGAGGCCATAAACACGAATGCCCGTCACTTCGCCATTTTGCAAGTTGTACATCACGCCGGAATCCGTATAGCGATCCTCCCCCGCAAGGGCATGTATGGCGCATTGAATACTTTGCAGCTCCCCGTCGCTGCGCTGGGCCATGGCCCAGTAGACGTTATTTGGCAACTGATTGAGCACGTAGAGCACGGCGAAGGTATCGTCTCCCGTGAGAGTGGGGTTTTGCCAGCCGAAAGCGGCCATCAGCGCCGAAGCAGGCGAACCCAGATGAATGCCGCGCGGCGTTAGAAACGACTCGTTCGTAACGGAAACGGCGTTCAGCACGCTTTGCGCGTCCAGCACGGGTTTGTTGTAGTACAGGGTCGCGTCGTCGTATAAAAAGGCGTATCCGTCCACCGTAAGCGCCGCTTCCCCTACCGGAGCATTTTGCGGCTGAACGTTCGCCGTGTTCATGAGCAGGCTGTCCAGCCACTGGCCCAGTTCGGTTTCCGTCAATACGCCGGCTTCATCGGCATACGCGGGCACGCAAGCCAACAGCACCATAAAAACCAGCAACAGGCAGATTTTTCGCAAAGCGCGCATCGCTCCTTTTCGGCGGAAAGGCCGTAATCTTTCACTCTTTATTGTACATGAAACCGCGGAGGATGTATAGCCTTCGGGTGTAAATTGTCCCGACCCAGCCCGGCTTCCGCCCTTTGGAGAAGTGATACAGAGAGTGCGAAAACGCGTTGAATATGATATACTACCCTTTGTTACAGAGATACGGTGAGCCGCTCGGGGAGATAAAACATGGATTTTGAGCGCGATTATATCCTCCGGCTGATCCATATGTTGGGAGATCTGATGCGCCGCCTGGCCGAACGAATGGATGACCGGGAACGGGGCCGGATGCTTAACGAGGCTGCCCACCGCCATTGCGGCATGGGGCTTGACGCAGCGGAAAGCCTTACGACGGAAAGCCTTTGCTCGCTTCTTCCACCGATGCCGCGTTTTCTGATGGCAGAGTTGCTGGCGTTGCGCGCGCAGCTCGGGGACGATCCTTTCGCAGCGGACGAGCTACGCCTGAAAGCCCTGCGCCTGCTGGCTTCGCTGAGCGACGAAACCCAGCTGTGCGCCCTGCGCGCGGATACGCTGAAACAGTGGAAGCAGGCGATTTATCCGCTGCTGACCGCCGCCGACCTGATGGCCTGTGCCCGCTTCTTTGTCACCGCCGCGCAATATGACGAAATGGAAGACGCGCTTTTTGAGGCGTTACCGCTGGAAACCGGCGAAGATCAGGCCCGCGACCGCGCGGAAGCCATCGCCATGCTGCGCGCCGCCGCGAAGGCCGACCCACTTACGCTGGCCGACTGCCGCATGACCGGGCAGGAACTGCGGGAATCCGCCCGCGAGCTGGAAACCACCGCCTCATCCTCGCATGAAAGGTTGAACCCCGAATGATCCTGATTTCCGTACAAAACGTGCAAAAAAGCTTCGGCGCCTATACGGTGCTGCGCGACGTGACCTTCACCCTGCAAAAAGGTGAAAAAATGGGCCTGATCGGCGTGAACGGCTGTGGAAAAACCACGCTGATGCGCCTGCTGACCGGCGAAGACCAACCGGATGGCGGCGCCATCCATAAAAACAGGGACCTGCGCATCGGCTATCTGGCGCAGATCAACGATATTGCCTTAACAGATACCGTTTGGGGCGCGATGCTGCGCGTGTTCGAGCCGATCATCGCCATGGAGCGCCGCCTGCGGGAGCTGGAAGGCGAGCTGGCCCGCCACGCGCAGGACGAGGAAACCACCCTGCGCCTGTCCGCCGAGTATCAACGTTTGACCGAAGAGTTCAACCGCCGCGAGGGCTACGCCTACGAGGGGGAAATTACCGGCGTGCTGATTGGCCTTGGCATCAGCCGCGAGATGTTTACCCGCACCGTGGGCACGCTTTCCGGAGGCGAGCGCACGCGGCTTTCACTGGCCCGGCTGCTGCTGCAGAAACCCGAAGTGCTGCTGATGGACGAGCCGACCAACCATCTGGACCTGGAAGCCATCGAGTGGTTGCAGAATTACCTTACGGATTATAAAGGCTCGCTGCTCTTAATCAGCCACGACCGGTATTTTCTGGACCATGTATGCACCACCATGGGGGAAATGATGGGCGGCCGGGTGACCAAGTTTACCGGCAACTATACCGAATACCAGAAAAAGCGCGCCGCGGATTTTGAGGCCCGCATGAAAGCCTTTCAGCTGCAACAGAAGGAGATTGAGCGCGAGCAGGCGATTATTGAGCGCTACCGCAGTTTTAACCGGGAAAAGTCCATCCGCGCCGCCGAAAGCCGCCAGAAACGGCTGGACAAGGTGGAACGGCTGGATAAGCCGCTGGAAGAGAGTCACGTTCGCTTCTCCTTCGACGTGCGCCGCCGCATGGGCGAGGAAGCGCTGGAAGTACGCAACCTGCAAAAGAGCTTCGAGGGGCGCACGGTTTTTCACGATCTCAGCTTCAAGCTGCGTTCCGGCGACCGCGTGGCGCTGATCGGCCCCAACGGCGTGGGCAAAAGCACCCTTTTCAAAATTCTGATGAACCGCGAAACGCCGGACCGGGGCGCGGTGCGTTTCGGCACTAACGTGGACATCGGCTATTACGACCAGCACCAGCAGGATTTGAACCTCGCCAATACGGTGCTGGACGAGGTATGGAACACTTTCCCCACAATGGAACAGAGCCGCGTGCGCGGGGCGCTGGGGCTGTTTCTCTTCTCCGGCGACGACGTGTTCTCCAAAATATCGGAGCTGTCCGGCGGCGAACGCGGTCGCGTGGCGCTGACCAAACTGATGCTCAAACAGGACAACCTGCTGCTGTTGGACGAACCCACCAACCATCTGGATATGGACAGCCGCGAGGTGCTGGAGGACGCGCTGTACGACTTTCCCGGCACCATCCTCGCCATCAGCCATGACCGATACTTTATCAATCGTTTTGCCGACCGTATCCTTGTGATGAATGAGGACGGCATGACCGAATACCTGGGTAATTTCGACGATTATCTGGAAAAACGCGACCGCCCCGTACCCCCTGCCGAAACAGCGGAGCCGGGCACAACCCGCACCTCCCTGATGAAGGACCGCAAGCGCGAACGCCAGCAGGGCGCGCGCCTGCGGGAGCTGAAAGCCGCCGTCACCAGAGCGGAGGAGGCCATCAGCCGGAACGAAAAGCAGATCGCGGAGCTGGAAACGCAACTGGCTGATCCTGCCACCTACGCGGACGCCGCGCGGATGCTGGAGCTGAATCAGGCCTACCGCGACGAACAGGCGCGACAGGAAGGCCTGTACGACGATCTGGAACAGGCGGAGGCCGCTTATGACGAGGCGGAAGAAGAGCCGAGGGATTAACCGGCTCGCACGTTTCACCGACGTGCGTTCACACTGAAAACACCCTATTGAAACAGGAGGCGAACGTGATGCGTACCGTACAAATGGAATTGCTGCGCCCCGGAGAGCTGCTGGAGGAGCAGAAGAGAATTTCGCTTTGCTACCTGCCGGTGGGGCCGGTAGAATGGCACAGCTACCACATGCCGATGGGCACGGACGCGCTGATCGCCCAAGCCTCCGCAAGGGAACTGGCGCAGCGTACCGGCGGCGTGGTAGCCCCGACGCTGTTTATCGGCACCGAGCAGAACGACAACCCGCAGATGCTGACTAATTTGAACGTGCCTCACGATGAGAACAGCTACATCCTCGGCATGGATTTTCCCAAAAACATCCTGCCAAGCCTGTACTTCCGCGAGGAGGTTTTCGCGGTGGTTGTGCGGGAGGAGCTGCGCCTGCTTGCCAAAATGGGGTATCGGATGATCGTAGTGGTCAACGGCCATGGGGCGCAGGGGCAGGTCGCCACGCTCCGTCGGTTATGCGACGAAGCCACGCACGAGCTTGGGATTTACTGCCTGTATCCGGAGTTTGAAAGTCCGCGCGTCGAAAAGATCATCCGCGACGCTACAATGAGCCCCGGCCACGCCGACCGGATGGAAACCGCGCTGATGATGGCGTTGACCGACTCCGTGGCGCTTGAAAATCTGCCGGAGCGAAGCCAGCCGCTGCACAGTGCGGACTACGGCATCGCCAGCGGCTGCCAGTTTGCGGGCGAAGCGCCCAAAGACGGCGTGGTGGCCGACGACCCCCGCGATGCCAGCGCGGCGCTGGGCCGCGCCGTACTGGAAGCGGACGCGACCGACTCGGCGGAGCGCATTCTGGCGCTTTACCGCCAGCACGTGGAAAACCGGTAACACCGCTATTCATTCATCGGGGTTGTCCTCTGCACGTGGTTCGCCGCGCCTTGGTCACCGCTGATAAATCGCTTTGTGGCTGCCCATGCAGAGCGCAAAGGGCTTTGATTCAGCGTTTACCCAGCCAGGACAGCCCCGATTTTCGCGCCTGCGAAAATTGCAGCCTCCTTGGGATGCGATACTCGCGCCCGTCCTTTTCAAAACGCGCGCCCGTCTGTTTAAAATAGAACGGCACGCTCGCCGCCTCGCACTGCCGCCGCACGCCAAGCGCCCAGTCGTAGCGCATCAGGCGGGCGGTATCCCCGCTTTCGCCGCCCACCACCACCTGCTCGATCGCGGGGCCCAGATAGGGGCTGAAATCCACGGCTTCCAGCATCGGCTCGCAGATAATGGTCTTGTGGCGGATGGGAAGCCGCAGGAAAAACGGCAGACGTTCGTCCGCTTTCGCCTGGTTTTCACAGGTTACGCCGATCGACACGTTTTCGTATCCGTCGCCCCAATCCTCAGGCAGGCGCTCGTAAAAACGCAGAATTCTTTTTGTGATAAAGAAAAATTCCAGATCGCTCCGCTCACGCATCATCCGCCACGCCTCGGCCCGCCAATCGTCCGCCTGATCCAGAAAGAAGTCCGATGTAAAGCAGGTAAACACCTGCTCCGGGCCCTTCAGCTTATAGGTGCCGTCGCGCAGGCGGCGCACGGGCAGGTCGAAGGCGGCGTTTTTGCGCACGGCGCTGGCATCCAGCTCGTATTTCGCGTCGCGCCGGTATACATAGCAGTTGGCGCAGCCCGCGCTGTACTTCTGGCATCCGTGCCACGGGTTCCACTCCGCCATGCTTCCGCCCTCCCCGCATACTCTCGTTCCGTATCATTATATCGCCGCGCGCATATTTTGAACAGAATTGTTGTTCGCTTCCGACATTTGCGCGTCTGGGCGCAACTTTGTACAAACTAAGAATTTACAGGAATATTCCCGTCAAGCGTTGCAAAAACATCACGATTTTGTTACACTCAAAGGGAAAGGAGCGCCGCTGCCTCGGCGGCTGTGTGAAAAATTTGATGATTGATCTTGCGATTGTTGGCAACGGCCCCGCGGGCCTGAGCTGCGCGATTACCGCACGGATGCGCGGACTGAATGTTCTTGTGATCGCTCCGCCTGTAAACGCCAGTTGGCTCACCCGTACCGAGCACCTTGGAAATTATCCCGGCATGCCTTCCGCATCGGGAACTGAGATATTAAACGCATTCACGGCGCAGGCGACCGCCATGGGGGCAGAATTCCGCGCCGGGCTGGTACGCCAGATTCTGCCCATGGACAACGGCCTGATGCTGCTGGTGGAAAGCGACGTGGTGGAAGCGAAAACCGTGCTGCTTGCCATGGGCGCGGCACGACCGCAGCTTCTGCCCGGTGAGGAAGCGCTGGTTGGTATGGGCATAAGCTACTGTGCCACGTGCGATGGAATGCTCTACCGCGGCAAGCGGCTGGGCGTGCTTTCCGCCACGGACGAAGGCGCCGAGGAAACTCATTTCTTGCATTCGCTTGCCGCAAGTGTGGACTATTTCTCTTTGAAAAAGCACGATGCTTCCAAACTGCCCGAAGGGGTGCGCCCGGTGGACGAGAAGCCCGAAAGCCTGGAGCGGACCGATGCGGGCATCTGCGTTGTAACGCAGCAAGGCCGCCACTGTTACGACGGCGTGTTCATCTTCCGCAGCGCCGTATCGCTGGGGATGCTGCTGCCCGATTTAACCACCGACGGCGCGTTTATCCCGGTGGATCGCGGCATGCGCACCAATGTGCCCGGCGTTTTTGCCGCCGGGGACTGTACCGGCAAACCCCTGCAGGTTGCCAAGGCCGTGGGCGAAGGCAACGTCGCCGCGATTTCGGCGGCGGAGTATATAGCGTCGCTGAGCAAGTCATGAATCCGTCCCTTTCACGCCTGCCCTTACGGAACACTGCATCTTCATGAAAAAAACCTTGAAATAGTTCCCGCTATCCTTAGGCTTTTCTCAACCGAGTCTGCGGCACTCCGCTTTGGCAGCCGCAAAGTGATTGAATCATCGCATCCCCAGGATGAAAAATGGTCTTTCAAACGTTTCGTTTCCAGTAGCCATCACACGCGGCGGCCGCCGCGCAGAATTGGGAGGCAATCATGAAAAAGCTCTATTCTCGCAGGATGTTCGCATGGGTGATCACGCTGTGTCTGCTCGTCGGCTGCGTCTCCGCCGCAGGCGCGACACAGGCCGCGGCCAAGGTTTCCGATTTCGACGCGCTGGTGCCGTTCATGGATCTGGTAGGCAGTGCCGCGGAGAACACGGGCGACGAGCCGGAAGTGATCGGCAATGAGGAAACCACGCTCAGCACGGCCTTCCTTGCCGCGTTTTTCAATATCGGCCTCACGTCGGATGCTTCGTTAGGCATCACGGAGGATATGCTGTCGGATACGGACAAACAAACCGTGTATCTGGGCAAATATTTCTCCGCGCAGCTGCCGACGCTGGAAAAAATCGCGAAAACAGAACCGATCAACGGCTATATCGGCTTTCAGCCGGTAACCGTGAACGCCGCCGAAGACGGGCAGGTGCAGCTGATCGGCGAGCTGTATTGGGGAAGTAAACCCATGCGCCAGATGCAGCCGGCGGATTATCAGGATATTCAATGGCTCGATCGCGCCATCTATACCTTCCAGCCGGACTCCACCGCCCAGAACGGCTATCGCCTCACCGGTTTCTCGGTCGGTTCGGAGCTGAACATGGAAGACGCGATGCAAACCTACACCGACAGCATTCTGGTGGAATACGTCAACACCAATCTGGGTTTCTCCATCCTGTACCCCAGCGTGTTTACGGATGAAATGCTGGTAGAGGATGACAACGGCGTTTCCGCTTCCCTGCCGGACGGCAGCGTAAGCTTCTTCGTGCGCCGTACCGACAATGCCTCCAACGCCAATTTGTCCGATTACATCAACGTGATCGCCAACGGCATTCCTGGCGCGAAATCAAACATCCAGACCGAGTTCAGCTCCGGCACCGTCAGCTACTCCACCGATGAGGGAAAAACCGTATTTGATGTTTACATCGTCACCGATAAGTACATATATCAGGCGGAGCTATCCTATAAGCAGGAGCTGGCTTCCACCTACAGCATGTACACCTCCTACCTGGACAATTCCTTCGCGGTAGACGAGGTTAGCGTAGGATAAGGGATTTAACGGGGGGATCGCGTTGAAACGACTGTTTTGCTTAACGGTGGCGCTGTGTCTGCTCGCTTCCGTCGCGCTGGCGCAGCCCGCCGTTGAAACAATGCCGCTGACCGGCACGCGGTATTACCCAAACGGCACGAACGCCGATACGGCAACGTATTCTTTCAGCTTTGCGTTCCCACAGTTTGCCGGTAGCGGGGAAACGGAAAAGGCAATTAATTCCTTATTCGCCTTCATGGCGGCGGGCTTGGCCAACTCTACGCCCCCGGACGCCGTGACCGACGGGCAGGCCCCGGAAGCGGGCAGCCCCGCCTACTACACCCATGTGGATTACCAGATCACCCGCAACGACGATGATTATCTGAGCGTTCTGCTTTCCAACCGACAGTTTCTGGGCAACTCCGAAGCCGAAAGCTGGACCGCCGTGGTATTCGCGCTAAGCGGCGTGTACGAAGGCCAACCGCTTTCGCTTACCCAGGCGATGGGGCTGGAACAGAGCGACGGGGACGCGGCAAGCGACATCAGCTACGCTTCTACGCTGGTCTACGGGCTGGTGTGGCAGATTATACAGGAGCAGGTTTCCATGGGCCAGATCGATTACGATCCAGACCTGACCCGGGAAGAACTGCAAACCGTATTCTTTCCGGAATCCGATTTTTACATGGACGAGAACGGCAATTTCGTTTTCTACATCCAGGCAGGCGCCATCGCAGGCGAAGTGAACGGCATTCTTACCTATCCATTTTCACTGGCCGAGCTGTTAAGCGCCGTTACCCCATAACCCCAGCCGGGTCGGGCCGCAAGGCGCGCCCCGGCTTTCTGAACCAAAGGAGAAGTATTTATGACTAAAAAGAACATTGGTATTATCGTAGGCAGTCTTCGCAAAGGCTCTTTCAGTCGCTCTATCGCCAACGCCCTGATCGAGTTGGCCCCCGAAGCCCTCGCAGCGCACATCGTAGAAATCGGCAATCTGCAGCTTTACAATCAGGACATGGACGACGAAGGCAACACGCCCGAATCCTACACACAGTTCCGTAAAGAAATTGCGGCGCTGGACGGTGTGCTGTTTGTTACCCCCGAATACAACCGTTCGATGCCCGCAGTACTTAAAAACGCGCTGGACGTGGCCTCCCGGCCGTACGGTCAAAACCAGTGGAACGGCAAACCCGGCGCCATCGTAAGCGTTTCCATGGGCGCGATGGGTGGCATGGCCGCCAACCTGGCCCTTCGCCAGCCGATGGTTTTTCTGAACGTTCCCCTGATGCAGCAGCCGGAAGCCTACATCGGCAAAGCCCAGGACCTGTTGGACGACAAAGGCGTATTGGTGAACGAATCAACCCGCGCATTCCTTCAAAACTACATGGAAGCCTACGCGGAATGGGTGAAGACCCTTTCACCAAAGCGCTAAACAACCTTCGTCGGCCACAGCGTAAAAAAACCGCTCTGGCTATTGCCAAATCCGGAAAAGAATGATAAAATAGTCGAGCTGTGAACGAACGACTCTCCCGTTAGGAGGTGTAGCAAATGGGCAAGTTTTGTGAGGTTTGCGCAAAGGGTACGCTGAACGGAAACAACGTCAGCCACTCCAACCGCAAGAGCCATCGTCTTTGGGCCCCGAACGTGCAAAACGTCCGCGTGGAGATGGATGGTAAAGTACAACGCATGAACGTATGCACCCGCTGCCTTCGCAGCGGCAAAGTGCGTCGCGCGCTGCCGACCCAGACCGTGGAAACCACCACCGAAGCATAATTGCGAATTGCATCAAAAACCGGACGCGTCCTTTGGACAGCGTCCGTTTTTTATACACTGTTTCCGTCTTTTCTTCAGAAGAGCCGAAGTCACATTATCGGCGGTCAACTCCGCTACTATATCATCACGCTTGCGGAGCGTCGGCAAGCGGAGGAATGCCATACAGTCGCTCCACGTTCGCCGTGGTGCGTTTAGTCAGCTCCTCCAGCGATATTTGCCGCAAGTCCGCCAGCATCTGCGCCACATAGCGCACATAAGCCGGTTCGTTTTGCTTCCCGCGCATCGGCACGGGCGCCAGATACGGGCTGTCGGTTTCCACCAGCAGACGGTCGATGGGCACGTAACGTGCCGCCTCCTGCAGGTGGCGCGCGTTTTTAAACGTGACCGACCCGGAAAAGGAAATGTAAAAACCCATCTCCAGATACTCTCGCGCGCTTTCGGCGCTGCCGGTATAGCAGTGCAGCACGCCGGCGGGGAGACGGTCCCGATGTGTGCGAAGCAGCTCCAGCATGTCCCCATGCGCGTCCCGCACATGGAACACGGCCGGGACATGCTTTTCACAAGCAAAGTCGAGCTGTTTTTCCAACACTTCCCGCTGTACATCCCGCGGAGAAAAATCGTAGTAATAATCCAGCCCGATTTCCCCCACACCCACGATATGAGGCCTCTGCAAAAGCGCTTCCAGCCGGGTAAGGGTAGCTTCGTTAAACGACGCGGCTTCATGCGGGTGAACCCCCACTACGCCGTAAACATTAGGGTATCGCCCAGCCAGCAGGGCGATCCGCTCGCTGCTTTCCAGATCGCTGCCCGCCAGAATGCAGCGGGCTACGCCCGCCGCTTGCATTCTGGCCAGTACTTCCTCCACCTGCCCCGCGAAACGCTCGTCTTCCAGATGGCAGTGGGAATCGAACAGGGTGGCGCTCATCGCACGGTTCCGCCATCCTCGGTACCCTCGTCGGGAGAAACCAGTTTCAACACCGTATCCGCACGGTCGGACGCGAACAGCACCATGCCTTCGCTGGTAATGCCGCGCAGTTTGGCGGGCTTCAGGTTGGCGACCAGCACCACCTGCCGCCCCACCAGCGCCTCAGGGGCATAATGCTTCGCCACACCGCTGACCACCGTACGCTCCGGTTCGCCTTCGCCAAGGCTCAGGCGCAGCTTGAGCAGTTTATCACTGCCATCCACTTTCTCGCAGGCCAGCACGCGCGCCACGCGCAGCTTGATTTTTGCGAATTCCTCAATGCTGATCATCCCGTCGTCCGCTTCGGTTTTCGGCGCAATCGCTTCCTTGTCTTTGGCATGCGCGTTCGGGGCTGCCTTCACCTTTTCCGTTGTGGACGGCAGAATGTCCGCCAGCTCTTTGGCAATATCGATGCGCGGGAACAGCGCTTCGCCCTTGCGCACAACAGTGCCTGCTGGCAGCGCGCCAAAGTGTTCCGTTGACGCCAGCGTTTCCAGACTTTCGTCCGTCAACCCCAACTGTTCAAAGATACGCGCGGGCGTGCGCGGCATAGTGGGGGCAATCAGCACCGCGACAATGCGGATACATTCGCACAGCGTGTACATCACGGTTTTCAGCCGCTCCTGCCCCTCCGCTGTCTTGCAAAGCACCCAGGGTGCGGTGGCGTCAATATAGCGATTGCACTCGCCTACCAGCGTCCAGATTTCGCTGAGCGCGTCGGAATACTGTAACTCGTCCATCCGGGCGCGTACCTTGCCCGGCGTGGCTTCCGCAAGCGCAATCAGGGCTTTGTCCTCCTCACGCGTATCGCCGGGGGCAGGCACAACGCCGCCGAAGTATTTTTCCACCATCGCTACGGTACGGCTGACCAGGTTGCCAAGGTCGTTGGCAAGATCTGCGTTCAGGCGCTTCAGCAACGCTTCGTAACTGAACTGTCCGTCGCTGCCGAAAGGCACTTCCCGCATCAGAAAATAGCGGATCGCGTCGCTGCCGTAGCGGTTGCACAGCGCCACGGGGTCCACTACGTTGCCCAGCGATTTGCTCATCTTCATACCGTCCAGCACCAGCCAGCCATGCCCGAATACCTGTTTTGGCAGCGGGAGGCCCAGCGCGTGCAGCAGAATCGGCCAGATGATGGTGTGAAAACGTACGATCTCCTTACCCACCAGATGCACGTCCGCGGGCCAGTATTTCCGGAAAAGCTCGTCGTGATCCGTGCCGTATCCCAGCACGGAAATGTAGTTGGACAACGCGTCGATCCACACATACACCGTATGGTTCGGGTCAAAGTCCACGGGAATGCCCCACTTGATGGACGTGCGGCTGACGCACAGGTCGGTCAGACCCGGGCGCAGGAAATTGTTGAGCATCTCGTTTTTCCGGGAGGCAGGCTGAATAAAGTCCGGATGGGTTTCGATGTAATCAATCAGCCAGTCCTGATACTTGTTCAGCTTGAAAAAATAGGCTTCTTCCCGCGTTTTTTCCACGGGGCGGCCGCAATCCGGGCAGCAGCCGTTCTTGAGTTGCAGCTCGGTAAAAAAGCTTTCGTCGGGCGTGCAGTACCAGCCCTCGTACTCGCCCTTGTAGATATCGCCCTGCTCGTACAGCTTACGGAAAATCTGTTGTACAGCCTTGATATGGCGTTCGTCGGTGGTGCGGATAAAATCACTGTACTCCACATCCATCAGTTCCCACAGGCTCTTGATTCCGGCTACGATCTCATCCACATACTGTTTGGGGGTTACGCCCTTTGCCTTAGCCTTGCGCTCAATTTTCTGCCCGTGTTCGTCTGTTCCGGTTACGAAATAGACATCACGCCCTTCCTGACGTTTGAAGCGTGCCAGCGTATCCGCCGCGACGCTGCTGTAAGCGTGCCCAATATGCAAATTATCGCTGGGATAATAAATCGGTGTGGTAATGTAAAAAGTATTCTTGTCAGCCATGGCTTGCGCCTTCCTTTCCGTATATCCCCGCTTGCGGCGGAGCTGAACCTGTGGTATTCTGTTTAGCGTTTCGTTTGCTCCGTACCAGGCATTCGCCGCCCGGTTCCCGGCATGGATACCCGATCGCAACGGCACATGCGGCAAACCCCCTTTCGGTGAATGAAAAAGCCTGTCCCTCCACTATGGAAGGGGCAGGCTGAAAACCCGCGGTACCACCCTTGATATGCAGAACGCCCGGCCATCCGCGCTATGTTTAGAAGTGCGCACTGCTCTTTCGCGGCGGATATCGGCGCCAGCCGCCACACCCTACCTGTCGGGCGCGGACACTCCCGGACCATGTTCCCGCCGTTTTTCGCGCCGCTTCACAGCTGCCGCGGCTCTCTGTTGCGAACTGAATCGCCGGTACTCTTCCGTTCATTGCGTACGGGTTTATTATACAGGTTTTCACGCGGATGTCAACGTGCGGGTCCTGTGTTTCGGTCGCAAACGCCGAACGGCAAACGTTTGTTTAACCGAACATTTTCTGCTCACACGAACCTTCGTTTTTTACGAAATTTTTTCCGAAACATACACAATACGGTCAAATATCTGCCCATCATTTACTATCGCAGCCGCTTTCCCTTTTATAATGTATTATTGTAAAAAAAGGAATCAGTATCGGTTTCGCCCACTTGTGACATTGACATAATAATGGAGATTCAGTAAAATTATACCGTACGAATTGCAATATCTTTAGGAGGCTATACGCTATGAAATCTACCGGTGTCGTGAGGAAGCTTGACAACCTGGGACGAATCGTGATTCCCATCGAACTGCGCAAGACCATGGATATCGCCGTGAAGGATACCCTCGAAATCTTTACGGAAGGCGACCAGATCATCCTGAAAAAGTATCATCCCGCCTGCATTTTCTGCAACGATGCGCGTGATGTGAATCTTTTCAAGGGCAAGCTGATCTGTGATAAGTGCCTCAAAGAACTGAAGCTGCGCTAAGGATCCCACCGGGATCGTTCCCCGCGAATCAGTCCATAAAATCGCCCCGCATTTTCGAGCGGGGCTTTTTCTGATTGCATTTTCATGTTTTTTTGAGCGATCAGGCATAAACTGGTCACCCAAACGATCAAAACGAAAACGGAGGGCGGTTGCCCTCCGTTTTCGCATGTCCGCGTTTACTCCGCAGCTTCCGTAACATTGCTTACCGCCGGTTCCGCGGTCACATCCGGTTCCGGCGTCGTCTGGTTCGCCGTATCTGCCGTGTCCGTCTGCGCATCGGTTGCTTCAGCCACTTCCGGCTTTGATACAATCACGGTCATGCCCAGCCGGGTTTCCTCCGTCGGCGTAAAGTTGATATACACTTTATAGGACGCATCGGAGGAACCGGCGGAGTCGCTCACATGCGAAATCAGGGCGACGGTTCCGGTCGTTACGCTGTTGCCGCTGTCGTCGTAATCAAACTCCAGCTGCAGGGTATCCCCCTCATGAATATCCGCAAGGTCATACTCGTCGATGTCCATGGACACCTGCATTTTGTCTTTCGGGTACAGGGTCAGGATGGTATCCCCTTTGTTCAGGCTACTTCCCGCCGATATGTTCACCGAAGCAATAATGCCCGCCTCGTCCGCCACAATCTGGTTCCCCGTCGCATACAGGCCATCCAGCGTACCGGTTACCGTTTCGTACAGGAGTTGGCCACGGGTAACGGCGTCGCCATCTTTTACATGGATGGCCAGAATGCTGTTTGTCGAGCTTGCCGAATTGCTTGTGGCCGTGGCTCCCACCGCCACAGCCGCCGTACGGGATACCGTGCCGCGCCCAATTTTACTGGTGGATGTGTAGTCCGCGTCCCGGTAGATATACACCGTTTCCTCCATCAGCAATTCACCCGAGGTCGTTTCCACCGTATAGTTGGCGCCATCCACAGCGGTAATGGTGCCTGTCGCGGTGTTTCCGTTGCTGGAATACACGCTTTTCAGGTAGACGGTTTCCCCGATGTTCACAAACTTATTGTCGCTGTTATTGTACGCTTTCTCCACGCTGGCCGAAACGCTGTACTTCTGGACAGGCTCAATGTAGAGCACCGCGCCCATCCGCGTGGCAACATCCTCAACGGTATCGCCCGCTTGCCCAAACAACCCGCTGATTACGCCGTCTTCCGGCGCATATACCTTTGTGGTTGCCACCTCAGCAACCACATCCCCCACTGCCAGTTCGTCTCCGGCACGGAGCCGGAAGGAGCTTACAGTGCCTCCGAACGGCGCCGTAACGCTGACTGATTCGCCGGAAACCACGGTGCCATCGAAGGTTGTCTCCGCCAGCGCGCTCCCGGTCAGCCCCAGGATCAGTGCAAAGCACAGCGCGATCCGCAGCATGTTTCTTTTCATCGTTCTTCCTCCTTCGGTTTTCCCTGCTGGTCTTTGACGGGCAGGGCTTGTGTCACATTCTGCGCAGTGCGTCGATCGGGTTGAGGTTGCTGGCCTTGCGCGCGGGCGACCAGCCAAACAGAATGCCAACCGCCGCCGAGAACCCGACGCCCAGCGCGATCGCGCCGTAGGATATCGTAAAGGTCGTACCCATCACATTGCACAGGATAGCCGATAGCGCAATCCCCAGCACCACCCCGATCACACCGCCGATCATCGAAAGCAGAAAGGCTTCGATCAGAAATTCAATCTGGATCTGTCCCGGTTCCGCGCCGATCGCCTTTTTAAGACCAATTTCCACCGTGCGTTCGGTTACGCTGGTCAGCATCATGTTCATAATGCCAATACCGCCAACAATCAGGGAAATGGAGGCAATGCCGCCCAGCAGCGCGCTCATCATGGAGAGCATACTGTCCATGGTTTCCTGAATGCTGTCCATGGTTGTGATGGTATAGGTATCGTCCTCATAGCTGAAGAGCGAATCCAGATAGTCGCCCACTTCCGTTTTCACCGTGTCCGACTTCGCAGCCGAATCCACGTATACGGTAATGGAGGTTACCAGCGTAGCATCGTTCATCTTCATCACAGTCGTATACGGCGCATAAATATCGCTGGTACCGGAAACCATTTCCGTGATGGATTCGCCACTCGAATCCGCCAGAATCCCTACCACGGTAAAGCTGAGGTTGTTGAGATAGATTGTTTCCCCAATCGGGTCCACGCCATAGAAAAACTCATCCACCATGTCCTGATCAATCAGGCAAACGCGCGCCATCGTATTGATATCAATGGGGTTGAATGCGCGCCCCCGGGATACCGCGTCGGTGGTGGTAAAATAATAATCATTCTTGCCGGAAAGTGAAATGTCGCTTTCGTATTCGCCGTTTCTGGCCACGGTAATGGTGGCCGAAACGGTGGGTGTAACGCCGGTCACGTCGTCAAGCTCCGCAATTTTCGCCAGATTATCGGTCGTCAACCCCGCCTGCATATCGTTGCCGGTCACCGCTACGGTCATCGTACCCGCCCCCATGGAAGTAAACGAATCGGAAATTGAGGTGGAAACGCCTGATACTGTTGTGATCAGTGCAATGACCGCCGTTACACCGATCATAATGCCAAGAATGGTCAGGAAGGAACGGAGACGGTTTTGCGTGATGTTGGCAATCGACATGGACACGCTTTCGGTAAACATGGTAAACGCGCCGGAAATTTTGTGGAACAGGGTTCTCACGCAAATGTCACCTCCTCTGCGTCTGAAGCTTCCGTCAGCTCGCCGTCAATAATGTTGACCACGCGCTTGGCATGCCTGGCAACCTTCAGGTCATGGGTAATCATAATAATCGTATGTCCGTCGTCGTTCAGCTCCTGGAACAGATCCATGATTTGCTGACCGGTTGTCTGATCCAGCGCGCCGGTCGGTTCGTCCGCCAGCAGCAGGGTCGGATGGGTTACCAGCGCCCGGGCAATGGCCACGCGCTGCTGCTGGCCGCCGGAAAGCATGTTTGGCGTGTGGTGGATTCGGTCCTTCAGGCCTACCTTCACCAGCATCTCTTCCGCACGATGGGCGCGTTCCCTGGGACGTACACCTGCGTAGATCAGGGGAAGCTCCACGTTTTTCAGGGCGTCCAGCTTGGGCAGCATCTGCGAGTTCTGGAAGATGAAGCCAACCTCGCGGCTGCGAATCTGCGCCAGTTCTTTTTCATCCAGATCATCAATCGCGCTTCCATGCAGGATGTATTCGCCGCTCGTCGCCTTATCCAGGCAGCCGATAATATTCATCAGCGTCGATTTTCCACTGCCTGAGGGGCCGAGTACCGAAATGTACTCGCCCCGGAATATGTTCAGGCTGATTCCCTTCAGGATCACCGTTTCTTCGTCTCCCAACGGATACGTTTTAACGATATCTCTCATCCGGAAGAAAATCTCGTTGCTCTCACTCATTCTTTGTTCCCCCTCAGCGCGAATTTCGGTTGCTGAAATCGCCACCGCTGGGCATTTCTCCGCCGCCGAAACCTCCGCTGGGCATACCGCTGAAGCCGCCGCTGGGCATGCCGCTGGTCGAGCTTCCACTTTGCTGCGTGCCGCCGGTCAGTGACGAGAAGAGACTGGCCAGACCGCCGGAAGACGCCGAGCTGGTTACCGTCTTGACATATACGGTATCCCCGGCATTCAGGCCGCTTGCGATCTCGGCAAACTTGTCGTTCTCCACGCCAAGCGTAACCGATACCTGCTCCATTTCGCCCGCGTCGTTTTTCATCAGTACATAGGCGTTGTTGCCGCCGTCAAAGCTCAATGCGGAACGGTTGAGGATAACCACGTTACTGGCTTCCTCCTCCGGGATTTCCACTGTTACTTTCATGCCGGGCAGCACCGTTTCCGTTCCGGAAAATTGTGCCGTCGCGGTATAGTATACCGAAGAGTTGTTGCCCGAAGAGATGCGGTTGATATGGGTAATGGTGCTGTCAAACGTAGTGCCGAGCGCCGTAACCGTAATGGTGCACGCCTGCCCCACGCTCAATTTGGATACGGAATATTCGTCTACGCGGATGGAAACCTCCAGATTGGAAAAATCAACCACTTGAATCAGGCTGGCGTTCGCGCTTACATCGTCGCCCTCTTCCACGGAGATGTCGTTGATCTCGCCGTCAAAATCCGCTTTCAGCACCTCGCCATCCGAGAGGCGCATCAGTTTATCGCCCTGTTTTACGCTGTCGCCTTCCGCGACGTAGATTTTACGCACAGTCGCCGCCGCGTCGGCGGTCATGGTTTCGTCGTTCACAACGCTGATCGATCCGCTGAAGCTCATGGAGTTGGAAATACTTCCTGTCGAGGCGGTGTAACTGTCATACGTTGTCGTCGCGCTCGCGTTCAGGTCCGGTAAAACAAACAGATAAAACGCGCCTGCCAGCAGCAGCAGAAAGACCAGCCACCCGATCAGCTTCTTCACCCGTTTGGAACGTTTCTTCTTTTTCAGAACCTTTTTCTTTTCATCCTCAGTCATGCCGCGTCACCTCATCCCTGTTGGTCTTCGGTGGACGCGCTGCCCTGCCCGAAAGGCCGATCCATCAAATCCCGTGTTCCGGTATAGAGATCGTAGTAATAGAACTCCCCGGTCTTATCATCCGTAAGCGCGTAGGTTTGCCCTTCCACACTTACCTCCACCCTGGTCCCATCCTGCCCCATATGCACCGCATAATCAAACGCCTTGCTGGCCAGCCCGGCCGCACGGTACAGGTTATAGCGAAGGCCCGCCGTAAAACCTGCCGTCGACAGTGCGGTGATCTGATCCCCCACCTGCAGTACCAGATAATCAATCCCGCTGGCTGCCAGTTTCTTATAAACGGAACCGTTGAACGTCCAGTCATACTCGCCCGTTGACGATACGGCGGTCAGCACCAGCGTATCCACATCCCCGTCTTCGGCGTCGGTCGTGGTGGCTTCGTTATGATCCCACTTAGCAAACGCGGCGCTGAAGGGGGCCTGTTCCCCGCTGGTCGCTTCTCCGGTCGTCTCATCGGCACGGTACAGGCTCAAATCCAGCGTCTGTTCTCCGATGGCCAGCTGTGTCATTTCACCGGTATCCACCACCAGATCCACCCCGGCATAGGGAGTAACCGTAGTATCGGTTGAGGCCGCGGCGTTTACCGTAACAGTGGAGGAAGAGCTGCCATAGCTGCCGCCAGAACCGCCGGAACCGCTATACCCCCCGCCCCCCGTGGTTCCCCCGCTACTTTCCGCGATGGTGATCGCGCTGCCCCACAGGGTGATGTTTCCCGCCCGATCCTTTACCCCCAGTTTGTTGGCGGGAATCGTGCCCGATCCGGTATAAGCCACATAGCAGGTATATACGTTTTGCCCATAGGCGGTCAGACAGGCCGACCAGGTAGCGCCGCCGTCAAACGTAACGTTCTTCTCGCTTCCGTCGGTCACAAACCCACTGTAGTTATCTCCCGCGAAAAAGTACAGCGCCCTGTCCGTGCCAGCCTTACAGAACAGCGCGGGCGCTTCGTTATCGTAGTACAGGGAGAAGGAAACCGTTTTTACGTTGTTGACCGTGTCGTTGTCGCCGATTGCCCGGAAATACACCGTACGGAATCGGGTAGAATTGCTCAACGTTAGCTGGTTGCCTTCTGTAAAGTCGTTAAAGTGCACACCGTCCGTTGAGAGCTGATAGGTGTATGTATTGGGGGTTACCGTATCGGAAACGGTAAAGGTAATCGGTTCGCTTCCGTTCATCCACATCCCGTTTTGCAGTGTGTTTCCGTTCGCGAGCACCGTAATCCCGGTGATGGTGGCGCTGGTAAGACTGATGTAATATAAATCATACGAAGCCACCGTCACATTGTTTACAGGGTCGTCGTCGCCAATGACTTTAAAGTAAACGGTATACAGCGCGCCCGAGCTTCCGGGCAGGCAGCTGTCCAGCGTAGCCCCCTCGGAGAATGCGGAGTAGCTGGTGCCATCAAGCGAAATCTGATAGCTGTAGGTATTATCGGCAACCGTATCGGTCACCGAGAAGGTAACGGCTTCCGTACCATCCACACAAGCGCCGTCCATCAGGGTTGTTCCGTTCAGCATCACGGAAACCCCTGTAATTGTCGTAGCCGTATTGCTCTCCGCCGTTTCCTGCGTATCCTGCGGCAGTACCCCTACCCAGATATACAGGGTTTCAGCACTGGCAGCGCCGCATCCGGCCAGCAGGCACAGCGCCAGCAGGAAAGCCATCACTCTGTTGCTCGTTTTCATATGCGGTTACTCTCCCTCCGGGCTGTCAGTGGAAACAATGACATAGCTCCCGTTTTCAAACATGCCGGGATCCGGCGCCAGATGGACGCGGCTAAGCTTTGCGGAATCGCTCAGGGCGATCACATCATTGGTGAGCAGGTAGATCGTCGTTCCATCCGGAGCGCTTTCCACCAGAGAGGCAAGCGTTCCATAGACCTGCTGGCCGTCCACTTCCATCCATGCCTGTTTGGAAACCGTCGTATCCGCAACATCCAGCAGGACGTGGTAAGTGGTAGAAAGGTCCACCATCGTCCCTTCGCTGTCCAGCAGGCAGAAGGCGAAAACAGATTCTCCGTTTGCCGTGACACAGTAAGTGTCTCCCGCCAGCGGGGTGACAGCCTGTCCGTTCAGGATGATACCGTAGGTATAGCCTCCGCCAACCGGAGCACCGCTCAGCGCAAACGAGGGCGCGACGCCTGAAACCGTCCCTTCTACGTAGTCATAAGCGCGTACGCTGATTTCCGGCGTTTCCGCAAGTTCCGGCGTTCCCGCAGCCAGTTCGGCGAGGTCTTCCTGCGTAAGCTCCGAAGGATCAGTGGTCGCATCGGGAGCTAATGTCGGCTCTTCGGTTGTGCTGGCCGTATCAGACTGAGTTGTCGTGGCCGTTGCGCCAGGTTCCTCCGTGGTCTCCGGTTGCGTGGTCGCGTCGGCCGTATCGGGTTCCACCGTTGCATCCGCGCTTTGCGCCGTAGCCTCCGGCTGCGCAATCACGTCGGCAATTTCTGTTGTTTCAGGTTCAGGCGTTGCTGCGGTCTCCGGAGTCTCCGCTGACGATGCTTCCGTCGTCGTCTCCGGGATAGTCTCGGCGGGGGTTTGCGAAGCTTCCGCTGATTCCGGCGCATCCGTCGCGTCAGCCTGCTCCGCCGTGCTAGCGTATTCCACCGTAAAAGCAATCGACTTAGCCGCCAGGGTACCGTCGGCGTTTACGATTGCAAAACGGTATTCGCCGCTTTGGGTGGGCGCATAGGTGTTTCCGCTAATCGCCTGCGGATCGCCGCCGTTGAAGATCACGGCAAAGGTTCTGTCGGCGGCCAGTTCCGGATGCGCTGTCAGCGTAAAGGACGGGGCGCAGGCCGCGTCTGCCGTATACCCGGCCGTCTCAACTTCTATCTCGCTTTCCAGCACGTCTTCATCGTTCAGCTGCACGGTATCTTCCAGTGCATCGGAAGCGCTGGGGATATCCGAAGCGCGCCCCACCCAAAGATACAGACTTCCGTCGCGCATCGCTCCGCTGGGGCTGATCGCCGAAATGACTACTGTTTTACCTTTGCAAAAATCTTTGCCAAGGGCATCCTGATCCAGACCGAAACCGACGCTTCTCAGCTCGGATACGGAATATCCTTTCAATTCCAGCACGGAAGCGGAGCTGAAATACAGGGGTTGTCCGGTTACGATTGCGATGGGCAGAATCTCGCTCAGCTGGCCGTAACGCCGGTGTGCGCCCTCCGTAACCCAAACCGGGCCGGAGCCGACATTCGCTTCCGTCGCTGTGACAGGGGCCGCGGTAACCACCGGCACGGTAGTCGCCGTCGCTTCCGGCGTCTGGGAAGCCGTACTCTCCGGCGTTTGAGTATCAGTGCTCTCCGGCGCGGCTGTCGCTGCTTCCCCGGTCTCCGAGGTAGCGTCGGTGCTCTCGGGTGATTCTGCGGTTTCCGTCGGCAAACTGGTTGCCTCATTATCCACGGTCACCGTATCTTGTGTGGTTACAGGGGTCGCGATCACCGCCTCAGGTTCCGTCGAATCCGCAGAGGCGGGTTCCGCCGTTCCCTCGTCGGGCTGTGCAGTCACACTGACCAGCACTGTCGCTTCCGCACGGGGTGTTTCCACTACCGCCGTACTTTCCGTTGCGGGCGCAACCGTCTGTTCCTCGGCGGCGGCTGTCGCCATCGGTCCGTAAGCCGACAGAGAAACAATCAGGCAAAACGCAAGAACGCATGCAATCCATTTCTTCATATTGATCCCCCCGGTTAATTATCGATCGTCGTAACGGTTACGCCCATTCCGATCCGCACGGAATCATCAGCCTGGAAAGCGATATATCCCTTATACTTGGGCGTTGCGGAAGTGGAAGTCGAGGTGGTGGCAGTCGTACCACTTTGTGAGGCGGTATCGGTTGTGCTGCTATCCTCGTTGAGATAGGAAATACCCGTAACGGTACCCTGTATCGTCTCGCCGCTGTCTTCCTTCCAGTTGAATACGATGTTGACCGTATCCCCCACATGGACCACGCCCAGCAGATCCTCGTCAATCGAAAACTCGATCTGGTCGTTCTCCTGCGGGTACAGGGTCAGCAGCACGTCACCCTTGTTTACGGTCTGTCCTGCGGCAACCTTGATTTCGGCCACAATGCCGCCTTCATCGGATTGGATCGTATCGCTATATTCCCCCAACCCGTCCAGCGTTCCGCTTACCGTTTCAAACAGCAGCTGCCCGCGCTCCACCGTGTCCCCATCCTGCACGTAAATTTTCAGCAGGCTGCCGGTGCCGGTTACCGCCAGTTCCGCGGTACGGCCGACGGTGCCACTGCCAATACGGCTGTTTGTGCTGTAATCAGAATCACGATAGATGTAAACCGTATCCTGCAGGTAAAGCTCACCCGCAGTGGTTTGCACCGTGTAATCACTGCCGTTCGCCGCGGTAACTGTACCTTTGGCTTTATAAGTGCCATCCTTCTTATTGCGAATGTAAACCGTTTCCCCGATGTGAACGTACTTTGTGTCAATCTCATCATATGCTTTGTCGATCGTGCAACTGATGGTGTATTTACGGGTCGGCGCAATGTTCAGAACTGTTGTCTGGCTCAGCGCATCCCCTGCCTGCGCAAATACGCCGCGTACCACACCGTCTTCTGAAGCGAGCACCTTCGTGGTCTGCATGGTCGCTACCACGTCGCCCACCGCAAGCAACTGCCCTTCCGTCAGGGAAATGGCTTGGACCGTACCCCCATATGGCGCCAGAACAGGGATCGTATCCCCAGCAACCACAGTGCCGTCGAATTCTTCCTGTGCCAGCGCGAAGGTTGGCACCAGCAACATGAGCGCCGCCACCAGCGCGATCCATTTTTTAGTCAGCATAGGCGCTGTCCTCCTCTGTATTTGCTGTTGGTTCTGCGGTCACGGCAACCGTCTGTCCATCATTCCTGTTATCTGTTCTTCCCTGGAAATTCGCGTTTGCAGGTCTGGAATTTCCACCGGCTGTGTCAGACGACACCGTTGCAGACGTTGTGGCATCCGCTGCTGGTGTTTCCGTAGCGGATGCGACTGTCGCAGTCCCATTCGTTACGCCGCTGTCTGCCGCAGCAGCAGTGGTCGTGGTTGTGTCGGAATTCGCCGTGGTATCTCCGCCTGGCTGTCCCTCTGCGCCGTTCGCGGCACCATCCGGTTGAGTGCCATCCGGCAGTGTCCCGGACGGCGGCGTGAAGCCGCTCTCGTCGGATGTGCCGTTGCCCCGCCTGCCGCCAAAGCTGCTGTTGTCGTTGATCACCACTTTTTCTCCGACCAGCGCTTTATAAATACCCTCCAGCGTCAGCGGGGAAGAGACGCTTTCCGTTCCGGACACGGCATAAACCGTTTGTCCGCTGGTCAGCCCGCCGGTAATCTCCACCTTCATCCCGTCGCTCAGTCCGGTTTCTACGGTTTGATGCGCATAGGTTCCGTCCGCCTGCTTCAGCAATACGTATGGTTTCTGATCCTCGTCAAACGCGAGCGCCGCCATATCCAGCGTCGTTACGTTCGTCACAGCCTCGGACGGTAACGTAACCGTCGCCTGCATGCCGGGCAGCACATCTTCCGGCACGGTCAGATCGCAGGTCACCGTATACAGAGCAACGCTCCCGCTCGCGCTGGATACGCGGTTAATATGCGAAATGGTCGTTTCAAAGTCCCGGTTCAGCGAGATCACCCGAACCGTGCAATCTTCGCCCAGCGCAAGTTCTTCAATGTCGTACTCATCCACGCTCATGCTGACCTCCAGATGCTGAAGGTCGCAAATCTGCACCACCCGGAAATTGGGCCAGATCCAGTCGCCCACCTCCACGCGAATCTCGTTCACCACGCCATCAAAGCTGGCGGTGAACAATTCCCCCGTGGAAAGCAGAATCAACGAATCCCCTTCCTTTACCTCGTCGCCGGAGTGTACGTAGATTTCCTTGACGGTGCAGGCCTCGGAAGAAGAAAAGTCTTCCGATTTTTTCACGCTCAGCGTCGCGCTGAAACTTTTTTGCGTATTGATATCGCCTGTTTCCGTCGTGTAGCTCTGGTACGTCGTTACAGCGTCCGCGGTCATCATCGGCACCAGATAAATCCAGGCCGCCAGTGCGACGGCTGCGAGAATGATCAGCGCAAGCAACCTTTTTACCAGCTTGTTTGCTGTCTTTTTTTTGCGCGTTTTCTGTTGCGGCATCAAGCATCCCCTTTTCCAAGCCTTCCGGACTGAATCCTTCGTTGCCCCGGCTTTCGTGAACCAGCATAAGGGAGAAAGCTTAAAAGAACCTGAAAATGAGCCAGTATTTTTTTCAGCTTCGTTTCAGGTTTTACAATTATGATTTTCTCAAGCGACAAAGAAGTCGCGTTATGATACACTATCAACACAGGGCAGCTGGCAGGGAGGGTGGCGTAGTATGCGCATCCTGATTATTGAGGATGAGGTTCGTCTGGCCGGAACGCTGGCCGACATGGCCGGAGAGGACGGCTACACCACCGACGTGGTGAACGATGGTGAAACCGGTCTGGACAGCGCCCTGAGCGGCATCTACGACGCAATTGTGCTGGATGTGATGCTGCCTCGGCTGGACGGTTTTGAAGTGCTAAAACGGATGCGGCAGGAAGGCATCCAGACCCCGGTGCTGATGCTGACTGCCAAATCCGATCTGGTCGACCGGGTACACGGACTGGATCTGGGCGCCGATTATTACCTGACCAAACCATTTGAGAACGCTGAGTTTCTGGCCTGTCTGCGCGCTGTTTTACGCCGTCAGGGCGACATCACGCCGGAAAGCCTTCATTTTGGAGATCTCACGCTTACTCCCTCGCGTGGCTCGCTGCGATGCCATGAACGGGTGCTCACGCTGAGCGCCCGAGAACTGGAAATGATGCGCCTGTTGATGCTCAATCAGAATGCCATCCTGCCCAAAGAAACGCTGCTGGTCAAGGTCTGGGGTTACGATACCGATGCGGGCGATAATAATGTGGAAGCCTACATCTCCTTTTTACGTAAAAAACTGCAGCTTCTGCGCTCCACTGTAACGCTGAACGTGGTGCGCAGGCTTGGTTATCGTCTGGAGGAAAACAAGCCATGATTCAAAAACTGCGAAAAAAGTTAATTATCGTGCTGATGGCTGTGGTCTGCCTTTTTATGATCGGCATCCTGCTGAGCCTTTTTATCACCGCGAAGAACGATTTTGAACGGCGCAGTGTGAACGCCTTCCGGGAACCTCCGGCTCACAGCGATACCAAGCCGCAGGGTAACCCGGAAAATATCGGCATGGCCGTGGCGGTAGCGCGGGTTGACACGCAGGGTAACGTTACCGTGTCCCAGAACCAGATTTTTTACGTAACGGATGACGAGTTGAAATCCATCGTTACCGGTCTGGCCGCGCAGACGGAAGACACCGGCCTGACCACGGAGTATAACCTGCGTTACCGTCGCCGTGTAAGCGACGACGGAACGGCGATCTATTTCTTCTCGGATACCTATGTGGAACGGAATTCGCTGAGCTCCCAGATTTTATACTCTGTGATCATCGGGCTGGGGGCCATCGGGCTATTCCTGCTGGTGAGCATCCTGCTGTCCCGCTGGATGGTGAAACCCGTGGAACGCGCGTGGGAAAAACAGCGCCAGTTTGTAGCCGACGCTTCCCACGAGCTGAAAACACCGCTCACGGTCGTTCTTTCCAATACCGATATGCTCATCGCCTCCGGCGCGGTTACTGATGAAAAGAATCGAAACCGTCTGGATAATATCCGGGCGGAATCCCAACGAATGAAGGGACTTGTGGAAAATCTGCTGACGCTTGCCCGCGCAGACGCGACCCCCTCGCTTTCAACGCTAGCCCCCGTCAATTTCAGCTTTATTGTGACCAGCGCGGCGCTGACGATGGAACCGGCAATCTACGACGCTCACCGCTCGCTGGACTGCCAGGCGGAAGAGAATTTGACAGTTCTGGGCGATGGCGCCAAGCTGCGCCAGCTGGTCGATATTTTGCTGGATAACGCCTGCAAGTACAGCAATGAAGGTTCCACCATACTGGTCCGAATGAACGGGATCGGTAAAAAGGAACTGCTTTTAACAGTCGCCAGCGAGGGCGCACCCCTGCCGCCCGAAGAATGCAGGAACATCTTCGAACGCTTCTACCGTTCGGATAAGTCCCGCGGGCAGGAAAAAGGCTACGGGCTGGGTCTGGCAATCGCGCAGAGCATCGTACAGGAGCACAAAGGCCGCATATGGGCACAATCCGACAACGTGAAGCTGAATACTTTCTACGTTCGCCTCCCCTGTACGGAACAACCGCTGCCCGCCGGAGAAAGTCAGCCTTAACCCACCGTTGGAGGAAACCTGACGAGGCGGAAACCATCAACTGAATGTTTTCCAGACAGCTGCCCTGAAAGGAACTCCCCTGGATGAAAGCAAATCCTGCAAGATCGGGCACGTCAAAGCTGTACATGTCTGCGCCTGTGGTACAACCGATAAAGCAAACGAATCCTTTTCATTGTTCGAGAGGCCGCCGGAAATTCCGGCGGCCTCTCGAACTGGATTTTTAAAAACGAGTCATTTCGCCCACGATAGGCACGCCCAGCAGTTCCTCCGGATTTTCCTGCGCAAGCGCCCACATCAGCTTGGTTACGGCAGCCTCGGTGGTCATGTCCCGGCCGCTGTGTACCTGCCGGTGCATCATGCCCCGGCCTACTTCGTACACGGTCAGGTCTGCCTTTTCATGCAGACATTGGCTGACCACCAGCACATACACGCCGCTTTCCGCCAGCTCCCGCAACGCCGCCACCAGATTACGGCGGATGTAGTGCAGCCCGCCCAGGCCAAACGCTTCAATCACCAGCCCGCGATACCCCGCGTCGCGGATAAAGCGAAGCACCTCCGGCGACGTGCCGGGCACCAATTTTAGCAGAAACACGCGCGGGTCCAGCCCATCGCGCAGGCAATACCCGGCTCCCATCTGCGGCGTCGGGGTAAACGCCTGTGGGTGATCCATGTGAAGCCCTTCCACGTCAAAATATCCCGCTAATGGCGCATTGATACTGGAAAAAGCGTTCATCGCCGTGGTGTGGGTTTTTACACAGCGCACGCCGGAAATCAGCTTGTAATCAAACGATACATATACCCCGGGCATTCCCAGCGTGGCAGCCGCCACAGCGCGGCGCAGGTTCCCCCGCGCGTCCGTAAGGGGATGGAACAGCGGCAACTGTGAGCCGGTCAGTATCACGGGTTTCGGAATACCGGCCAGCATAAAGCTTAGCGCCGAAGCCGTATAGGCCATGGTATCCGTGCCGTGGGTAATCACCACGCCGTCACAGTCCGCAACAGCCCTGTCCACTGCACGCGCAAGGGTGCTCCATTCCTCAGGCTGCATATTGCTGGAGTCCATGCGGAACACATCCTGCGGCAATACCGTGCAGGGCAGGCTGTCCGCGATCGGTTCCAGCAGCTGGGCCGCAGTCAGCGTGGGCACCAACCCCTGATCGGTTTCCGTGCAGGCAATGGTACCGCCGGTCGCCAGCAACGCAATGCGCTTAGGCATAGGAAACGCTCCTTTTTACGGGTCTGAAGTGTATGCCGAACCGTTCCAACCCACAATGGAGAGACAAAGGTTGATCTAACAGGTCAGTACCAGGCTTCTGCCCGGTACAGGGTCACGGTTCCTGTGGCACGCGTTTTAGATACGTCGATCAGGCGCTGGTTGCGGCTACCACAAAACTCCAGCTCCAGCGAGCGCTCCGCCAGCAGAAAAGGCCCGTCCACCAACACGTCGGTCGCATCCAGCAGGGCCTCAACAGCGGGTTCGGTCTTCGCTCTCTCCAACAGCTGCTCGTACAGGTAGCCGGTGTATGTCCACACGTTCAGGCCTTTCCGTTTCGCACGGTGCGCCAGCTCCGCACAGGCGGCGGGTTGCATAAAAGGCTCTCCGCCAGACAAAGTGATTCCGTTGAGCAGCGGATTATCCGAAAACTTCTTTTCCACATCGTCCAGCGTCCACACGGTGCCGCCTTCCGGCGCGTGGCTTTCGGGGTTGTGGCAGCCCGGGCAATGGTGCGGGCAGCCCTGGGTAAAAATGCTTGTACGGTAGCCCGGCCCATCCACGATGGAGTCGGTCACCAACCCGTAAAGCCTGATGGTATCAGCCATTTTTCTCGTCCTTTTGATCGTTTTTCCGTTCCGGCTGCATATGGCAACTCCCCGCGTAGGGGCAGCCGGAGCACCCGCCGGAGCAGGTTACACCCTTTTTACGGTTGCGGATCATACGCACCGCCAGCCAGACGCCGTAGCCCAGCAGCACAAGGGGAATAAGAATGGATAACCAGGTTCCGATCATGGGAAAACCTCCGAATCATGTTCCGGGCTGCTTTTCAGCCCAATCCGAGCAGCCGCCCCACCTGATACACCACCGTCGCCACCAGCCAGGCAAGCCCGGTCTGCGATAATACCGTGAAGAAGGCGAAGCGCCCGCTTTCCATTTCGCGCTTCATGGCGGCAAAGGCCGCCACACAGGGCATGTAGAGTAAGATAAACAGCAGGAAGGATACCGCTGCCAGCGTGGAGGGGAATACCCCGCGGATCGCGGTCAGCATCTGCGCACTTTGCGAATCGACCCCGGCGATGACCGCGAGGGTGCTTACCACACTCTCCTTGGCCATAATGCCGGTCAGCACCGCCGTGGAAGCGGCCACATTGCCAAACCCGGCGGGCGCGAAGATCGGCGCGATCAGCCCGGCGATGGAACCCAGCATACTCGCTTCCACGCTGGGCGCAGCCTGAAGGCTGAAGGTAAAGCTTTGCAGAAACCACACCACCAGCGTCGCCAGAAAGATGACCGTAAACGCGCGTTTCACAAAGCCGCTTGCCTTGTCCCACAGCTCCCGCGCCACGTTGCGAACGGTCGGCAGGCGGTACTTGGGCAGTTCCATCAGGAAGGGGGAAGCGTCGCCGTGGAACATAAAGCGCTTCAGAATCAGCCCCGCGATCACCGCCATCAGGATGCCGACAAGGTAGAAAACGCTCATCACCAGCACCTGATTACCGCCGAAGAAAGCGCGGGTAAACAGCGCGTAGATCGGCACCTTGGCCCCGCAACTCATAAACGGGGTCAGCATGATGGTAAAGCGGCGGTCGCGCTGCGTGTTCATGCTGCGCGCGCTCATCACGGCGGGCACCGTGCAGCCAAAGCCCATCATCATCGGGATAAACGCCCGTCCGTTCAAACCGATTTTCCGAAGCGGCTTATCCATCAGGAACGCCGCACGGGCCATATATCCGCTGTCTTCCAAAATAGACAGCAGTAAAAACAGAATCACAATCGTCGGCAGGAAGCTGATCACGCTGCCCACGCCGGTCAGTACACCGTTAACCAGCAGGTTTTGCACCCATTCGGCTACGCCCCAGTTGGCCAGCGCCTGCGCGATCAGGTGGATGCCATCCGATACCAACGCGGCGAACCCGTCCGCCAGCCAGGAGCCGAGCGGTCCGAACGTGATATAAAACACCAGCAGCATCATCAGCAGAAAGAACGGAATTGCCAGCACCCGATGGGTCAGCACGGTATCAATCCGGTCGCTCACGCTGCCCTGCACGTCCGCGCCTGGCACCACGCAATCCGCCAGCAGTTTTTCAATAAAACGATACCGGGTATCCGCCATTACGGCGGCCCGCTCCATGCCCAGTTCCTTTTCCATGGCAACCAGAATTTCGTTTACGATGTGGCGGGTTTCGGGGCTGAGTTTCAGCTCCTCCATCATCGGCTCATCGCCCTCAAACAGCTTGGTGGCTGCATAACGGGGCCGCACATCCGCGGCGACAGCCTGCGGTTCAATCAGGTGGCGGATCGCATGCAGCGCCTTGTGCGCAGCGCCGTCGCAGATATCCAGCCGGGCGGGCAGTATCTTCTTCTCCGCCAGTTCCATCGCGCGGCCCACCAGCTCGTCCAGCCCTTCGCCTTTGCGGGCGGAGATGGCCACCACCGGTACGCCGAGAATTTTCTCCATCTTCGCAAGGTCGATCGTGTCCCCCCGGCTGCGCACCTCATCCATCATGTTCAGGGCGACGACCGTGGGGCGGCCCAGCTCCAGCAGTTGCAGCGTAAGGTACAGGTTGCGTTCCAAATTGGTGGCGTCCACACAGTTGATCACCACATCCGGCTTGTCTTTCACGATAAAGTTGCGGCTGACAATCTCCTCCATGGAATAGGGGCTGAGCGAATAAATGCCCGGGAGATCGACAATCTTCACATCCGTATATTGCTTAGGCAGCTCCTGCGCTTCGTCGGCCTGATCGTGTCCATGGCGATAGCGGCTCCACCAGCCCAGACTGGGCAGGCCCAGATGGGTTTGTTTCCCGTGGTGATGGTGGATCATGGTGCCGGTTTTCTGTTCTACCGTAACCCCCGGCCAGTTGCCCACATGTTGGTTGCTGCCGGTCAGCTGGTTAAAAAGGGTGGTTTTTCCGCTGTTCTGATTGCCTGCCAGCGCAAAAGTATAGCTCATGCGTGCGCCTCGCCTTTCCCGTCGATACTGCGGAGGGTGATCTTCTTTGCGTCATCCACACGCAGGGTAAGCGCGTATCCGCGAATATGGATTTCCAGCGGGTCCCCCATCGGCGCCGTTCGCAGCAGGATCACCTTTACGCCGGGCGTAATGCCCATATCCAGCAGGCGGCGGTGCAACGCATCCGTCCCCCCCACATCCGCAACTACGGCGCTTTCGCTGGGCTTCAGGTCGGCCAGCGACATTTGCTTCTCTTCCGTCATAACCATTTCCTTTCCCATTTCGGGCCTGCGAGGGGTATTGGTACGCGTTTTTATGATACCCCGGTTTCAGGCGGACGAACCTGTGCGCGTGCCGGAATATCCGTTTCGCCCTTCCGGAACAGCGTGGTTTCCGCTTCGATGATGTCGGCCGCGTTTTGAACGCCGTTTTCAGCCCGCATGTAAGCCCCCAGCGGCTCCGCGGCGGCCCGGTATCCGGGCCCGGTGGTAAGCTCCCTGAGCGCCGCGGCCAGATTGGAAACCGTCAGCTTCTCCCGCGGAATCGGTTCCGGCCCCAGCCCCATCCGGCGCACACGAAGCGCCCAGAAAGGCTGATCCCCGCCAAACGGGATCACCAGCGTCGGTTTGCCCGCGCGCAGACCGGCCGCGGTCGTACCTGCCCCACCGTGATGTACCACGGCGCAGACACGTTCAAACAGCCAGCTGTGGGGAACAAAACCTTGTATGGTAAACACGTTTTCATCCCGTACCGTCTGCCCGCCGCCCCAGCCATTGGCCAGCACCGCGCGTACGCCGCTTTGCCGCACCGCCTGCACTACCAGGTCGAGGGTATGGTCCATATCGCCGCTGGTCATGGAGCCAAAGCCGATATACACAGGTTGGGAATCACGAGCCAGAAACGCCGCCAGCTCCGGCGAAGGGGTAAAGGCGGGCTGTTCCGCTTCCGTCCAGAAACCGGTCATATAAATATGCTCATTCCATTCGGCCGGGCGGGGCACCAGGCGGTCGCTCATGGCGTACAGCGTCGGCACAGGATGACCGCCGTTGAGAGCGCGGGGCTTACCTTCCAGCCTGCGGCGCGGCATGCCCTGCGCCCTGCGCCAGCCAGAAAGGTAGTGCTTCTCTACCATACTTACCAGCAGGTAGGCAAGCCTGTAGCTCAGCAGGTTCCACGCCGGCCCCACCGTCAGCCCCGGTGCGGAAGATATGGGCACAAGGCGGTTGGGGTCCATCATGAAATAGTTTGTCCTGATAAAAGGAATGTTCCGTTTTTCCGCCAGCGACTGGATTACGTTACCGAAAAAAGTGGCGATTACCGCGTCGGCGTCGGCGCAGGCCGCCTGCAGGTCGCTTAAAAAAGGGTCGAGAATAACCCGGAATACCTTCAGCACCTGCCGCATATAGGCGACGCCTTCGGTTCCGGGCTTCATAATGTTCTTAATAAATTCGTGTGCATCGCCGGAAAGCGGATAAAACCGCAGCCCATTTTTCTGCACCAGCGGGGCGAAATCGGCAAACGCGCAAATTGCCACGTCATGTCCCCGCTGTTTCAATTCCCGTCCAAGGAGCACGTAGGGCCTTACGTCCCCTGTGGATCCGATGCAAATCATCGTGAACCGCATCCACATCGCCCTCCTCAACCCACGTTCCATGGCATAGTATAGCGCACAAGTTAGAGAATTGCAACTGAAGGCTTATCTGACGAAAAGCCTTATAAATCAATACTTTGCGCGCGGTTCTGCGTCCGCGGGGCGCATCGATCGCCCCGTTTATTTTTACAGTGGCTTTTGACCCACGAACACCAGCAGCGTCCCTCTGTCCACCGTAACGCTGGCTTCCTGCGCACCGGTAAACTCGTTGCTTACGCCAAGCGGCCGGTCACAGCTGAGCGTCGCCTGATTCAGCAGGTATTTAAGCCCTCTCAGGGTCACGCCGCGCGCGCGGGTTCCGTGGCAGAAAACAGATACCACCGTGCCCTTTTCGCGTTTGGGCAGCATCAGCGTGCCGCCGGTCAGTGCAAACACGTCGTAACGGGGGCACACCATGCGCGCGGCTGCGCCACGGCGGCTAAGCCCGCCCAGCAATTGCAGGTTGGCAAGCGTATGGTCGGCACGACCACCGTCCGCGCCGTACAGGGTAAAGCTGCGGTAACCCCGCGCCCACCCTTCCGCGATGGCGATGCCCATATCGGTATCGTCCTTCTCCACCGGAAAAATGCGGATAGACACCCCTTCGGGCCGCGTGGAAAGCGAGTCGAAGTCCCCCACCAGTAACCCGGGACGAACGCCGATGCCCACCAGCGCCTGATACCCCGCATCCGCCGCAATGACGAAATCTCCGCTGCCCGGTTGAAAATCCCGCGCGGTAAAATCCCCCGCGCCCACCAGATAACAGGTCGGCATGCTGTTCCCTCCCCCGACGGTACGAATCATGCGATCTCCAGCCACGAATGCGATCAAGATCACTGCCAGACTTATACTATTTCAATTCATTAATGCTATGAAGATCGCGAGAGATTTTATTCTGTAACGAGGAGCGGAGGCGAAGGCACCGAAGGGAAGCGTGTGCCCGGTGGGCACCACGGCATAGCCGTGAGCGACCCGCAGGTGAGGAGCGAAGCGAGCAGGCAAGCGACAGCGCAGCCTGCGACGACTAAGCGACTGGGGTAGCGGTGGCTATGTCGAGACTTCGCGACGATGCTACAGGATCAAAGCGCCGCGAGATTGGAGCGTTAACGATTTGAAATAGTATCATAACGGAACCGGATGGGATTCTGCCTCGGGAGTGGCGTGCAAACGTGTTTCGCCCTTTACGGAAAGCAGCGGAACATTGTATAATGACATCCGGAGAAACCGAAAGGGGAACTGGTAATGATCGATTTTACTTTTCAAAATCCTGCAAAAATCATCTTTGGCCGGACAGCGCTTTCCCATCTGGGGGAAGAGGCGCTGAAATAC
>JAEWYP010000079.1 GCA_023395615.1 Bacillota bacterium | reverse complement strand
TGGACTTCCCTTTTTTGATGCAAACAAACATTGTTTTCATGGTTTCGCACCTGCGGGTGCGAGCGGAGCAGGGAACCATACCTGCGGGTATGGGCAGGGGCTTTCCGCTCGCCCCTGCATCCTTCGGAATCGCCTTTCTACACGGCGGGCTACACGGCAGGGGTCGCTCTCGGAGCACGGGATAATCGTCCGCTGCTACCTTCGGTAGCGCGACCGTCAAGCCCGTCCATCCATCGAGCGGCCTCTGCCGCGCCCCGCCTGCTGGTATTCAGGCGATGGGTAAAAATACGGCCCGGCAAGTTTTAAAAACCATAGGATAGCGACATGTGAATTAGTATCTGTATGTACAATTTTCCATTTCCCTGTTTTTCTCCGCACGTACATTGTTACTGTGGGGAGAACGAAATGTTCTCTCTCGTTTCCCCGTTTTTTCTTCCGCATGTACATTGTTGCTAAGGGGGGCGAAAGTCTCCCTCGCAGGATGGACTGGATCGTCGGTCGCGCTACCGTAGGTAGCAGCGGACGACATTCCAGTACTCCCAGAGGGAGACTTTCGCCCCCTTACCCCAACCGCATGCCCCGAAGGGTGCAGGGGCGAGCGGAAAGCCCCTGCCCATGCCCGCAGGCATGGCTCCCTGCCCCCGCTCGCGCCTGCAGGTGCGAAACTCTATGCGCCCATTGGCGTAAAAAGCAGAATTTTAAAGGGTTGCGAAACCCTTTATTGCGCATCTCTGCCCAGCAGGAAGGCCCCGATCAGCCCGCTGACCGGGAACAGTTCCGGCGGAACAATCAGCTCCTCCATATGCTCCAGCACCGTGGAAACATGCACATAACCGTTCAGCAGTTCCAGCGTACGGACGCGCACCATGGGGTACAGCGCCTTGCGCTGCATTACCCCGCCACCCAGAATAATCTTGCGCGGGCTTACGGTCAGGATCAGGTTCATGCACATCTGCGCCAGATAATCCGCCTCGATGGCAAACGCGGGGTGATCGTCCGGCAGATCGCGGGCGTCGCCGCCTACGCGCGCGCCGATGGCAGGCCCGGCGGCCAGCCCTTCCAGACAGCCGTCGTGATATGGGCAAACGCCATGCGGGATGGGGTCGTCCGCGCGGGGACGAAGCAGCATATGCCCCAGCTCCGGGTGCATCAGCCCGTGTACCAGTTTGCCGCCGGACAGCACGCCTCCGCCCACACCGGTGCCGATGGTTACGTATACCGCGTCGCTCACGCCTCTGGCCGCGCCCATTTCCGCCTCCGCCAGTACCGCCGCGTTCACATCGGTATCTATTGCGTTGGGGATTTTCCGTCCGTTCAGCAGTGCGCTTAGCAGCGGATAATCCCGCCAGGCAAGCTTCGGCGTTTTGGTGATGCTTCCGTAATTGGGTGCGGCAGGGTCCAGTTCCAGCGGTCCGAAGGAGCCGATTCCCAGCGCGTCGATGGCATGTTTCTCAAAAAAAGCACACATGGGCGGCACCGTTTCGTCCGGGGTCAGGGTCGGCAGGGTAAGCCGCTCCAGCTCCTCGCCCGTCTCGGTAAAAATGCCCAGCACCATTTTGGTTCCACCGGCTTCCAAAGCGCCGATCTTTCTCATGGATAAAGCCTCCGTTATCAAATTGTGACGCTATCATATCAGAATCCGCCCCTAAAAACAAGGCGAAGAGCGCTACGCGTGCCTACGGCAGAACGGTTTCCTAAAAAACGCAAGGAAAACTATGATGAATCTTCTATGCAAAACCGGTTCAACCGGGAATACGTAAAAACAGGTTGACGAAACGCACTGTTACCGTGTATCTTTGCACTGGAATATTCTACAAAGTCTTTCATCCCAGGGTCACATTGATGAACGATCTGTTCCCGAACAAAAGAAAGGATGGCTGATGTATGAAAGCGAAAAAAATCCTGCTTGTACTGATGATGGTTCTTCTTTTACTGCTGATGACTTCCTGCGCGCCGGGCGACGGCGCAAACTCGGTGGAACATCCGGCCGGGTTCTTCTCCGGGGTATGGCACGGCTGGATTGCGCCCGTTACGCTGATCATCTCACTGTTTAACAGGAACATCAATATCTATGAGGTTCACAATGTGGGCTTCTGGTATGATCTGGGGTATTATATGGCGATTATCAGCGGCTTTGGCGGGCTGGCGCTCTCACGGAAGAAGCACGGGCATAAAGACCGGGAGGAATAAACGCCCCGAACAGGCCCTGTACGCGGAAGCGCCGGTTGGCCGCCTCATTCACCAACCGGATTTTTAGGGGGAAACCCACGGGAAATCACAACAGCCGACGTCCAAGTGACGCCGGCTGTTGTTTGTACATACTCAAAGGATAATGGCTCTATGCTTGAAAAGGGGCGCGACTGCTGATCCCATACGAAAAATGAATCATTGCAGATTATCCGCCGTTCATTACGCCTCGCCGGTCATGGAGAAGACGTCGAAATACTCGTCCGCGCTCGCCTCATTCACCAGATGATCCTGCACCGCCAGCTGCCGCACACTGTCGCCGCTGGCAATCGCCCGCTTGGCCAGAGCGGACGCACGCGTGTAGCCAACCACGGGGCAAAGTACGGTCGCCAGCGCCGAGCTTTTATCCACAAGCGCCCTGCATCTGCTCTGGTTTGCGGTAATCCCCTGAACGCACAGGGTGGAAAGCACGTGTATTCCATGCGTCAGGGCGGTGATGGAGCCGAACAGGCGGTTGAAGAGGACGGGCTCAAACGCGTTCAGTTCCAGCTGCCCGGCTTCCGCCGCCATGGTGATGGTAGCGTCGTTGCCCACAACAAGGAACGCGATCTGGTTCACCACTTCCGGAATCACGGGGTTAACCTTACCGGGCATGATAGAGGAACCGTTTTGCCGGGAAGGCAGGCTGATATCGCCAAACCCCCCGATCGGGCCGGAGGACATCAGCCGCAGGTCGTTGCTGATTTTGGACAGGTTGACCGCAAGGGCTTTCAATGCACCGGACAGCGCGGCATACCCGTCCGCGTTCTGCGTCGCGTCAATACAGTCCTGCGCCGGTTCAAGCGACAGGCCGCTGATTCTGCTCAGGTTCTGCACAATGTTTTGCACATACGCTTTTCCGGCGTTCAGGTGCGTGCCGATGGCTGTGCCCCCGAGATTGACCTGATGCATCTCCGCCTCGGCGTTTTGAATTCTCGTGATATCCCGCTCGATGCAGCTCGCATAGGCATGAAAGGTTTGCCCCAAACGGACCGGCACGGCATCCTGCAACTGCGTTCTGCCAATCTTGATCACGTTGTGGAACGCCCATGCCTGCCGGGAAAGCGTATCCTTAAGCAATGCGAGCTGCTCGTACAGGCCGCCCAGCAAACGGATGGCGGTCATCCTGCCGCAGGTGGGGTATACGTCGTTGGTGGACTGGCTCATATTCACATGGTCGTTGGGATGAACCAGCGAATAATCCCCTTTTACACCGCCCAGCAGTTCGATGGCGCGGTTGGCGATCACTTCGTTGGCGTTCATATTGGTGGAGGTTCCCGCGCCCCCCTGAATCACGTCCACGATAAACTGTTCGTGCCATTTACCCGCGATGATCTCGTCACAAGCCGTGATAATCGCCTGCGCGATGGACGCGGGCAGGTCGCCCGCAGCTCTGTTGGTAACGGCCGCCGCCTTTTTGATGTAGGCGAGGCTTACAATCATCTCATCGGGTATGCGCTGTCCCGTGATCGGAAAATTCTCCACGGCACGCAGCGTTTGCACCCCGTATAAAGCATCAGCCGGAACCTGTAAACTGCCGATGCTGTCGCTTTCAGTTCTCCACCCGTCATCGCGCGTCAACATTGATGTTACGCCCCTTTTCGGATTGTTGCAGGGAGGTCGACTCTCCCTGTTTTTATTGTAATGTGGCTTCTCTTTATTTACAAATACATATAATATGATTTATACTATAGTCAATACACTATAAGGTGGCGATATCGGATGTTCCATGAAATGCGTTATGTGTATGCGGTTTATCAGGAACAGAGCTTCTCCAAAGCAGCCGAGAAGCTGTATATATCCCAGCCTTCGCTGAGCGCCATGGTGAAGCGGGCGGAAAAGCGGATCGGAAGCGATATTTTCAACCGCAGCACCATACCGGTTACGCTCACGCAGATCGGAGAAGCCTATATTGCGGATGTCGAAAAAATCATGGAGCTCGAAACGGAGCTCCGCCGCCACGTGAGCGACAGCAACGATTTACTGATCGGCCATCTGTCGGTTGGCGGAACCACCCTGTTTACCTCTTTCATTTTACCGGCGCTGATCGCCGGGTTTACCAAACGGTATCCCGGCGTTGCCATCCAGATTTGCGAGGCGAGCACACAGCACCTGGAAAAGGAGCTGGCGGAAGGCACGCTGGATTTTTTGATCGATAACTGCGAACTCAGCACGAAAATATACAATCAGCAGATTGTCTGCGCCGAGGAGCTGTTGCTGGCCGTGCCTGCGGCGTCGGCAGCAAACCAGACCGCGGGCGGTTTCAGCCTGAACGCTTCCGATATCCAGAAGGACAGGCACCTGCTTAAGGATACGGAAATCGCCCCGTTTAACGTGTTTCAGAATGAGAATTTTCTGCTGCTCAAAGAAGGCAACGATACGCGCGCCCGCGCAGACAAAATATTCAAGCGGGCGCGCTTCAAGCCGAAAATTCAGTTTTTGCTGGATCAGCAGATGACCACCTATCACCTGGCCTGCAACAACGTGGGGTGCGCTTTTGTAAGCGATACGCTGGTCAAGCACATGCCCGCCACCAAAGAAATACTGTTCTACAAGCTCGACCACGATCTGGCAAAGCGATATATCTATCTCTACAGCCGACAGAACAACTACCAGACGCGCGCGGTGAAGGCTTATATCGAAATGGCCGCGAAAGCGCCGCTTTCGTTCTAGAAAACTGCCTGCCCGGAGGCAGGGCGCGCAGAAATGGGGCTGGTCCTGTTGATACGGCGCGAAGTAAGACAACGGTTCATATTGGGTATGCCCCGCAGCCATTCATATTACAAAACAGCGGCGTCTTCCGGCAGAAAAATCCGTCGGGATGCGCCGCCTCGTTATCCGCAAAGCGGATTAATGACCGTCTCGCAGAAAAAGTTCGATAACCGGCACCAGCACATCCGGTTTCACCGGCGGAAGCTCAATCACCAGCAAATCTTCCGATACGGTCGTGCCGAAGCTGAAATGCTCCACTTTGCCTTCGGTGTATTTCAGCTCGCTTCCATCGTGCAAAAACTGCGCATACTCCACCTTGCCCGCCAACCCCTTGAGTTGCAGATGCGCGTAGGGATAGGCAAACAAATGGATGTACAGCCGCTTGCCGTCTTCGGACTGGGTCATGCGGCAGTCCTGCGGAAGCGCCGCCAGATATTCCGGCTCCGCCATGGTGCAGCCGTAAATAGAGCGGGCGTTGAAGTGCATCCAGTCCTCGTACACCTTCAGGGCGCTTACGGCGCGGCTGTCGAAATAACCGCGCGCGGTGGGGCCAACGTTCATCAGCAGGTTACCGCCCAGTGAAACGGTGTTTACCAGCATCCGGATCAGCATCTCCGGCGATTTCCAGGTGGCCTCATCGCGGTAATATCCCCATGAGCCGGAAAAAGTATGGCAGGCTTCCCAGGTAACCAGCTCGCCCGTTTCGGGATGCTGTACCCAGGTCAGGGGCTGGTACTGCTCCGGCGTCCACAGATCCTGATCGATCTCGGTACGGTTATCGATGATGATGTGCGGTTGCAGGCTGCGTGCCACCGCAAGCAGTTTCTCCGCTTCCCAATCGTCCTTCCCCTTGCCGTGCATCCACGGTTTATCCTTGGGGATGGGATGCTCCGCGGGGTTGCTGTAGGAAAAATCAAACCAGAGAATATCAATCTTGCCGTAGTTGGTAAGCAGTTCGGTGACCTGATTGCGCATGTACTCCGCGTATTTAGTCACATCCCGTTTTTCGCTGATGGCTTTCGCGTCCGGGTCGTCGCGGCGGGGGTGCAGCATATCAATCGGGAAATCCGGATGGTGCCAGTCGATCAGCGAATAGTAAAAACCGATCCGGATGCCCTCGGCGCGGAAAGCGTCCACAAATTCCCGCAGCAGGTCACGGCCCGCGGGGGTATTAGGCGCCTTATAATCCGTATAGGCGCTATCCCAAAGGCAGAATCCCTCGTGGTGCTTGGTGGTCAGCACCACGTATTTCATACCGGTCGCTTTGGCGCGGCGCGCCCATTCTTTGGGGTCGAACAGATCCGGGTTGAAGTGGCGAAAGTACAGATCGTAATGCTCTTCCGGTATTTTTTCCTGGGTCTTGATCCACTCGTGGCGCGCGGGCAGGCTGTACAGCCCCCAGTGGATAAACATGCCGAAGCGATCATGGGTAAACCAGGCCGTATCGCCGGGGGTCTTTTTCGTGCTGTACGAGGACATTTGTTGTACCTCCTCAGATATTTCTCATCTGTTGAATATAGGCCGCATCCGTAACGGAATAGCGGTTTTCCTCCGGCGACAGCGACGAGCCGAAGGTGATGGCCGGGTTATGTTCTGTGGAATGATCGTAACGGTTCACCGTATGCCCGAAGTGAACCTGGGTCGCGCCGGTTTCCGCCAGCAGCCGTTTGAGAGTCCACTGGTTCACCCCGCCGCCGGGCAGTATTTCGATGGCCCCGCCGGCAAAATCCATCATGGCCCGCAGCGTATCAATGCCGTACAGCACGTTGGGCGCCTGCCCGCTGGTAAGCACCCGCGTGAAGCCCAGATTGATCAGGCCGCCGAGCGTGCGTTTCCAGTCCGGCACAACATCGATCGCGCGGTGAAAAACAGCCGGTTTGCCGCCGCAGAGCGCCAGCACCTCTTTGCAGCGGGCATAGTCCAGCGATCCGTCCTCCCGTAAAAAGCCGAACACCAGCCCGTCCGCGCCGTTTTCCAGCAACAGCGCGGCATCCGCAAGCAGGGTTTCATACTCAACGTCCGTATAGCAAAATCCGCCCTGACGGGGCCGCGCCATCGCCATGACCGGAATGTGCGTATACCGCTTCACCGTTTTCAGCGTGCCCACCGTGGGGGTAAGCCCGCCGTGAAACAGACAGCTGTTCAGCTCCACACGGTCCGCGCCGCCCTTTTCGGCTTCTATCGCGTCCTCCGCGGAACCGCAGCAAATTTCGATCAACAGTTCCTTTGCGTCCATAGGATGCTCCTTTACAGTTCGTTTTCAAACAAAGCCTGCAGCGAATGCTTTTGAGCGCATATGGCCGCCCCGTACGCGGCGTTGTTTTGAAAATCGCTGGAAATCATCGCGTTGGCGGGCATATCCGGTAAAAGCATCTCCTGAAAGCACTCGATCACGGAACCGCCGAGGATCAGCGCATAGGGCGCGCACAGCCCCTGGATCATCCCCAGCACGGTTCGCAGGTGCGAGCGCAGCCCGTCAATCAGCCATACCGCCCAATACAACCGCATGGCATACGCTTCTTTCAGGTCCTGTAACGAGGAGATGTTCAGGTCCACCTTTTTAGCCCGGGCAATCAGGTATTTTTCCAGCAGATGGTCCTGCAGCGCCGTGCCCGCTTCCACCGGGATACGGTCCAGTTCGCCTGCGCTGTTGTCCTGCCCGCGCACCAGCTGTCCGTTGGCGCACATCGCCATGCCGAGGCCTTTGTCCACCATCAGGTAAACAGCATCCTGATCGTCGCCAAGCCCTCTTTTTACCCGCTCCCCCATCAGGCATGCGTTCACGTCGTTTTCAATTGATACTTCGCAGTTCAGCATATCGGCAATCGGCTTGGCCACCTGCACATCCACCCAGCCAAGCACGTCGCTGCGGTGTACGATCCCGTCTTTGAAGCTGACGATTCCCGGGATACCGATGCCGACACCGCGCAGCTTTTCTTTAGGAATCTGTTTCTGCCGCAGCAACTCGAGGGTGAGTACCATAATGGTATAAGCCAGATCGTTCAGCGCGTATCCCGGTTTGATTTCCTTTTTCACTTCCACCAGTACGGTATCCGCAGCATCAATCAGGCAGGCATAGACGGTGGTTCGCGCACAGTACACACCTACCAGATACGCGCCGGTTTTACTGATGTTAAGCCCAACCGCCTTCCGGCCCCGCCCGAGGGAAGCGGTGGCGACGCTCTCTTCCACCAGACCCTTTTCAATCAGCCGCGCAACCACACGCGTAACGCTCGCGGGGCTCATATCCGTCATTTGGGCAATGGACGTTCTGGAGATGGGCTGATTGGATTGGATCAATTCATACACATATCGTTTGTTGTAGGTACGAATATGCTCCAGTGTATTAATTGGTTGCATAGTACCTCCTGCGGATCTGCAATTCGCTTTCCAGTAAATTCTACCACACGGGAAAATAAGTTGCAATATATATTTGCTGTTAAGAAATTAAATGTCTCATCACGGTGTGAACAGGGGTTTTATGGCACTTATTCGACCTTATTTTCAATGGTCATGACGTCTTAAAAAATAAATCAGGGATAATTTAACGATAGCTATTGTAAATCTCATTGAAACATTGTATTATATTTTCACAGTTGAAATTAAAGAACGGGGGCTGTGTGATGTTTTCAGTCAAACAGGCTTCACGCACCGAATATTCCATGCCAGCCAGCAGTTTCAGGAAGCGCGTAAAAAAGAGTCTCCCCTATTATGCGCTGATTGCGCTTCCCCTGATTTTTCTGTTGATTTTCAAGTATTATCCGATGCTCGGCGCACAGATCGCCTTTAAGGATTATAAAGTGCGGCTGGGAATCTGGGGCAGTCCCTGGGTGGGATGGGAGAACTTCACCACGTTCTTTCAGTCTCCGTCGTCGCTTACGATCATTGCAAATACGTTTATCTTAAGCCTGTATTACTTAATCGCCAGTTTTCCCATTCCCATTATTATGGCGATTTTCTTAAACGAGTGCCGCAGCACGGGATTTAAAAAGTTTACGCAGATGGTCACCTATATGCCGTACTTCATTTCGACAGTGGTTCTGGTGTCCATGATCCTGCAGTTTACCGACGTATCTTCCGGCATTGTGAACCAGCTGATTCAGGCGTTTGGCGGAAACAGCGTCAACTTTATGGGAAAAGTTGAATATTTCCGCTCTATTTACGTTTGGACAGGCATATGGCAGAGTACGGGCTATTCCTCCATCATCTATCTGGCCGCGCTTACCGGCGTCCCGCTGGAACTGTATGAGGCGGCTCGCGTTGACGGCGCCAGCAAGTTCAAGCGGATTCTGCACATCGATTTGCCGCACATCATGCCGACAATTATCACCCTGTTCATCCTCAACACCGGCTCCATCCTGTCCATCGGCTTTGAGAAAATCTATCTGATGCAGAACTCCATCAACACACCCGTTTCCGAAGTCATCTCCACCTACGTGTACAAAGTCGGCTTGATCAATTCAAACTTCAGCTTTTCCACCGCGGTCGGATTGTTCAACTCGGTGGTCAATCTGGTGCTGTTGCTGCTTGTAAACTCGCTCTCCAAAAAGTTCAGCGACGTGCAGGTAATATAGAAAGAAGGCGGGGCAAACATGATTTTGGCACAAGCGAACCGCAAGAACCGGATCCGGCAACGCTGGGACGATAATCTGTTCGATGTGATATCCACCCTCTTTCTGGCGTTATCCGTGCTGGTTGTGGCGTATCCTTTGCTCTACGTGGTCAGCGCGTCCTTTTCTTCCACCAATGCGGTCATGTCCGGCAAAGTCTGGCTGTTACCGGTGGAACCGACGCTGGTCGCCTATCAGGCTGTGTTCACCTATCAATCCATTATGACCGGTTATCTGAACTCCGCAATATACACCGTATGCGGTACCGCGATTAACCTTCTGCTTACGATTCTCTGTGCGTTCTGCCTGTCCAGCAAAGATTTTTACGGGCGGAAAATCGTATCGGTGATGGTGATCTTCACGATGCTGTTCAATGCCGGTCTCATCCCCAACTACCTGTTGATTAAAAACCTCGGATGGCTGAACACCATCTGGTCGCTGATTATTCCAAACGCTATGAGCGCGTGGTATGTCATCCTGATGCGCTCCTACTTTTCCAGTTCCATCTCCCGGGAATTGTTTGAAGCCAGTTCGTTGGATGGTTGCTCGGTTTACCGGCAACTGTGGTCGATCGTTCTTCCGCTTTCCGGACCGATCATCGCCGTTATCTCGCTGTATTGTGCCGTGGGCATCTGGAACAGCTATTTTGACGCTTTTATCTACATTTCCAAAAAGGAACTCTTTCCCTTACAGGTGGTTTTGCGTAACATTCTGATTTTGAATCAGGTAGATATGACGACCGTTGCGGATTTACGGGACATGGCTTCCCGGCAGGGCATGAGCAATCTGCTGAAATACGCGGTCATCGTCGTCTCCAGCGTTCCGCTGCTGCTGCTGTATCCGTTTGTACAGAAGTACTTTGTAAAAGGCATCATGATTGGCGCCGTAAAAGGCTGAACCGTCAATATTTTTACATCGTTGTGTAAAAATATAGAATTCAATTGGGGAGGGTAAAAAAAATGGGCAAAAAGATGATGAGGACTCTGGTTGCAATGGTTCTGACCATCGCTCTGGCCATGGGCTGCGTCAGCGGCGCATCCGCCTGGGCACCGCAATGGAAAAACGACGAGGATCTTTCCAGCTACAAACTGTGCGACAACTTTGGCGACATTAAACTTCGTTTTGCCGTCACCAGCGTACCCGCGATTATCGACTGGGAAACCAATGAGTATGTCAAGTGGATTGAAGACGTGACCAACGTCGATCTTTCCTTTGAGCTTATCCCCTACGATGGCCGCGCGGAAAAGCTGGGCCTTCTGCTGGCTTCCGGCGACTACCCGGACGTGTTCCTCTCCGTCGGCATGACCAACCAGATGATCAGCCGTTATGGCGTTGACGAGCAGATGTTCCTGCCGCTGAACGACCTGATTAATCAGTATGGCACGTTCACCAAACAAATCTTTGAGGAGTATCCGGGTTCCGAAAACGCAATTACCCAGTTGGACGGAAAAATCTATTCGCTCCCCGTCGTGAACGAGTGCTATCACGCCACCGTACCTACCAAGTTCTGGATGAACCAGACCTGGCTGGACAACCTGGGCCTTAAGCAGCCCACCACGCTGGACGAGCTGTACAATGTGCTGGTTGCCTTCCGCGATCAGGATGCAAACGGAAACGGTGACCCCAGTGATGAAATCCCGCTGGCGGGCGACTATTTCGATGGCTGGTACACCAACCCCGAGCGTTTCATTATGAACGCATTCACCTATTATAACCTGGACCTTGACAAAAACGACACCTCGACCTACGAAGCCTTCGGCCTGTATATGAACGGCGATACCGTAACCACTCCGTTTGCGGACCCCGAGTTTAAAAAGGGCGTTGCCTATGTGGCCAAGATGGTTAAAGAAGGCCTGATCTACGAAGGCTCCTTCACGCAGGACCTGGCCGGGCTTACCCAGCTGGCCGAATCCGGCCGTCTGGGCGCCGCCAACGGCGGTTACATCCTGTTTGCCGACCTGGGCGGCGACGTATACAAGCAATATCGCGCCGTAATGCCCGTAACGGGTCCGGAAGGATATCAGGGGATCATCTCCTTCCCGTATGACTCCGTTTCCGGCAACATGTTCACCATTTCCGCCGATTGCAAAAACCCCGAAGCCGCGTTCAAGATCGGCGATATGCTGTACTCCTATGCCGCCAGCATGCGTGGTTACTACGGCGTATACAACAACGCCTGGACCGACGCGGATGCCGACGCTGTGGGTATTAACGGCGAACCCGCCCTCTACAAACTGCTGAAGCCGTGGCAGGAAACCGAGCCTCAGAACGATTGCGTTTTGCAGATGACCACTTCCAGGCGTGATTCCAAGTTCCGCCTCGGCGAGCCTTCCGATCCCAATGTGGACCTTTACAGCGCCGCCGGCCTGGAAACCCTGCTGTATCAGGTAACCAAGGATTACAAGCCCTATGCGGACGACAGCAAAGCGCTCCCCACCATCAAGTTTACGGAAGATGAGAACGCCGAGCTTTCCGTGCTGATGGCAGACCTGTCTACCGCCATTAAAGAAGGTATGCTGGGCTTCTTCACCGGCTCCAAGGATGTCGACACCGAGTTTGACTCCTGGCTGCAGGACCTGAACAGCAAAGGCCTAAGCCGCCTTACGGAAATCTATCAGAACGAGTACAACGCGCAGTTTAAATAGTCTTCGCACCCTGTAACGGGAAAGCCGCCGCTTCGGCGCGTTTACAGCCGTTGAAGCGGCGGCTTTCTGCCAGGGTATAGGCGGCGATGCGCCCGCAGTATCGTGGCCATCAATATAAAAAATGATTCGGGCAAGCGCTGATCTCCCCGATGTACGGCAGTATCGATTCAGCGTTTTCCCGAGGCATTTAACAAAACAGAGTGGATGTGTGACAATGAAGATCAACGAAGCAAAGGAATTTATCCAACGGGCTTTACCCGCATCGGATCAGATCAGCATTACGGACGATGTGATAGATTCGTTCGCCGCCCATGCCGTGATGCTGCGCAACGATGTGGAATGGTGCAGAAATTTGCCGGAAGATATCTTTCTTGCTTACGTATTATTCCCCCGCGTGAACAACGAACATTTGGAAATTCATCGCGAAGAAATTTACCGGGAGTTGTTCCCCCGCATACGGGATATGAGTATGCGGCAGGCCGCGCTGGAGGTCAACTTCTGGTGTTTTAAAAAAGCGACTTACTGCACGACGGACAACCGCACAGCCAGCGCAAAAACGGTGATCAGGCGGGCCTGCGGTCGCTGCGGTGAAGAATCCACCCTGCTGGTATGCGCCCTGCGCGCGGTTGGCATTCCCGCGAGGCAGATTTATGTTCCCCGCTGGGCCCATTGTGATGATAACCACGCCTGGGTGGAAGCCTATGTGGACGGTGCGTGGCACTATATGGGCGCGTGCGAGCCGGAAACCGAGCTGGACAGCGGCTGGTTTACCTCCGCCGCGTCGCGCGCCATGATTATCCATACGGTCGCCTACGGCGTATGCCCTGCCGAGGAAGAAATGCTTTCGGAGGATCACCTTCGCTACCTTCTTAACCGCACGAAAGCCTATGCGGAATGCGCGTCGATACGGATTCGGGTTCACAGTGCCGGAACGCCGCTGGCCGGCGCGCACATAGCGTTGGAGCTGTTCAACGAAGGCGAGCTTGTGCCCATCTCCACGTTAACCACCGATTGCGACGGCTGTATCGGCGTCACGGTTGGGCTTGGCGGCCTGCACCTGCAAGTATCACACAAGGATCGCTTTGTTACCGCAGTCATCGACACACGGGAAACGACCTCCCTTGACATTGACTTTTCAAAAAGCAAAGAGATTCAGCACAGTACCGACGCCATGGAGTTTTTCGCGCCGGCGGAAACCCGCTTTAACCACTCCAAAGGATCCGCCGAATACGAGAAGAAGCTTGCGCAGTGTGTGAAAAAGCGGACGGCCTATATCGCGACCTTCGCGGCGGAAGATGATTTGCTGGAAAAGGCTAAAGGGAACGCTCCTGTGATCGCAGATTTCCTTGCCAACGGCCCGGGAAATAGAACGGAAAAGCGCGCGCTGCTGCACTCGCTTGCGGAAAAGGACCTTGCGGATAGTACCGCCGAGGTGCTTTGCGACGCGTTGGAGGCAGCCCTGCCCTTTCGTAACCGGTATCCGGAGGATGTGTTTGTTGCTTCCGTACTCTGTCCGCGTGTGGAATACGAGCATCTGTATCCGGTCCGCCACGCGATTACGGCCTATTTTGCCGACAGGCAAATCACCTTCACCGACGCCGCCGATGTTTTTGCTTGGGTTTCACAACATATAGCGGATAACGGGATGACACCTCAGCAGGCCGTGTTGCCCGCGAATTCGTTCGCGGCGCTGATGGCGGGGAGCACGGACCAGCGCACCGGAACGATACTGGCAGTTAATATCTGCCGCACCTTTGGGTTTGCCGTACGGCTGTCGCCTGTTTCGCAGGAGCCGGAACAATATGCAGGTGCGGGATACGTGCCGCTTTTCCCACAGGAAATGCCCACAGCCGACCTGACGCTTCAAAAACTGACCTCCGCCTCCATGATCCAGCGGGTGCACTTCACGCTGGGCAAGCTGGAGCAAGGCGCGTATAAAACCCTTTCGCTCCCGCAGGAAGCTGTTGACGGTGAAAAAGCGATTGCGCTTTGCGATGGTAACTATCGCCTGCTCACAGGCATCCGCCAGATAGACGGTTCCATTCTGGCCAGCGCGGAGTACTTTCAGCTAACGCGCGGCGAGCATAAGACTTTGCCCATGAGCCTGCCGGTCAACCGTATGGAAGGGAAGCTGCATCACTATTCCCTCCCCGTGATGGACATCGAAGGTATCCCGGGCGAGTCGGTCAACCTGCCCCAGTTGTTTGCGAACGGCGGAATCCTGTCGGTCGTGGTACCCGGTCAGGAGCCGACGGAGCATCTGCTGCTGGAATCGGCGCAGCTTTGCAGCCGGATCATACGGGAAAACCGCCACATCCTCTACCTTGTCCGGAATCAGGCGGACGCGGAACACCCGGCGATTACCCGCCCGCTGCAACTGCTTGACGGTCACGCAAGCATCGCCATCCTGCGGAATGCAGATGTGCTGATGCAAATGCGGCAGACCCTGCGCGTGGGCGATTCCCGGCTGCCATTCTCTATGGCGATTAACCATAGAAGCAAAATCCTCTATGCCTATGCCAACTATAACATCGGCACCGTCGAAACCCTGCTGGACATCATCAAGGCCGATTCGAGCGGATCAGCGGAGGCGGAATAAAGTTTTTCTCCGCGCAGGAGTCATGCAATGATCGCTGCCCTGTTGTCGGGGATGGATCGGGGGTAATTTGTATCCGGCGACTAAGGGCCGAGATCATTTCTCTATAAATAAAACTAAGCCGTGGCAGCAAGAACATTACAATTCAAGAATATTAAAACCCCCTTACAAGAAATTTGTAAGGGGGTTAATTGGCGGAGCGGGTGGGATTCGAACCCACGGACGGTTGCCCGTCACCTGATTTCGAGTCAGGGCCGTTATGACCTCTTCGATACCGCTCCATACATGCGAAGGGCAAGGGATAGTATACCAAAGCAG
>JAEWYP010000050.1 GCA_023395615.1 Bacillota bacterium | reverse complement strand
AAAACGCCACGCTGTACAACGCGGGGGATGTGCTGAATTTTACCGGCGTTACCGTGCTTCGCGCGCGCGCGTTTGACCCCAGCGGAATGCTGCAGCCCAGCGAAGTGATGACCCAGACCTATCTGCTCAACCTCTACCATTCGTTCCCGATTGTCAGCGTTGTGGCCGACCCGGACGCGTTGTGGAACGCGCAGAACGGCATGCTGACCATTGGAGACAACGTGGACAAGAGCAACGGCATTCCGTTTAAGAACACAGTCTACCGCGAGTTTGGCAAAGTGCCGCGCGAAGGGTATGTGGAAATGTACTTAAAGGACGGCACGCAGCTGCTCAATCAGGGCATGCAGTTCTCCTTGCAGGGACAGTACAGCCTGGATATGCCGCAAAAATCAATGAAAATAAAGGCAAAAGCCAAATATGGCGCGAAATATTTCGTCGCCTCCCTGTTTACCGATCGTCCCTTTACGGAATATAAAGGCTTCGTGCTTCGCAACAGCGGCAACGATTGCGTGTGGACGCGCATGAACGACGGCTTCCAAAGCAGACTGATTGATTCGTTCAACGCCTCCGCGGAAACACCGTCCACGGTGATCCATCAGGCGTGGAATCCCGTGGCAGTCTATTTGAATGGGGAATACTGGGGCCATTACAATATGCGCGAACGTGCGGACCGTTACTTTGTGGCTCAGCACGAGGGATTATCCCTGGATCAGGCGGACCAGATGGATGTGTTGGAAGCCAATTATAAAGCGGTTTTCGGTTCCAATAAAGCTTATAAAGCGATGATCGAGAAGGTAAAAAAGAGTTCGCCTGGCACGAATCCGGAAGATCTGAAGTACATAGAAGACAATATCGATGTCGATAATTACTTTGATTACATGGCGTTTGAAATGTTCTTTGGCAACTCCGATACCGGTAACATCCGCTATTACAGGCTGAAAACTCCCGGCAGCAAGTGGAAATGGATTTTTTACGACGCGGACTACGGCCTGTTCCGCAGTGGATTTGACAGTGTGACCTCTTACCTGAAGCCGGAAGGTACCGGGCAACAGAAAATTAATAACACACTGCTACTGAAGCTGCTGGAAAACGATGAAATGAAGGATAAATTCCTAAAAAGGCTGGGGGAGATCTACCAGTTCTTTACCACAGATAAAATGCTGGAAGTATTTAACGGGATGGCAGCTCAGCTGGAACCTGAAATGCCCATGCATTTCAACCGCTGGGCGGAAGAAAACGATAAAGCGATCAACGTTGATTCCCCGACAACGCCGGAAGGCGCGTTGCGTTACTGGAATACCAGACTGGACTACACACGCAATGTTCTGCGGAAGCGCCCGACATATTTTTATGAGATGGTGCAGGAGCGCTTGGGATTGTCGGACGAACAGATGATTTCTTACTTTGGGGAGAAACCGGCGCTACCCAGCGACGCGATTTACACCGAGGGGAAGAAATGGGGCTAATGCTGCCCAAACGATTGTTGGAAAGCCTGAAAGGGCTTGCACGGGCGTGTCTGAGATTAAACATGGCTTGACAATGAACGCCCGCCCATATAAGATGATTCCAATTGCAGCAAGGAGGAAATCCCTATGATTTTCGCAGCGCTTCTCCAATCCACAAGCGTTTCCGGCCTCGTAGCCGCTTCCGGTCTGGCAGCCGAGTTCAAATCAATCGTTCCCAGCGACCTGTTTATTTCGTTAGGTCTTGGCTTCGTCGTGGGAGCCATCATCGCTTTCGTTTATAAAAAAACCTATCGCGGCGTACTGTACAGTCCTTCGTTTGCCATCACGTTGATTATGCTTACGTTGATCACTACGCCGGTGGTTATGTGTATTAAAAGCGATATTGCGTTATCAATGGGTATGGTTGGCGCCCTGTCTATCGTACGTTTCCGCACCGCCGTTAAAGACCCCATGGATACCGCCTATATGTTCTGGTCGCTTACGATGGGCATTTTGCTGGGCGCTGGGCTGCATCTGGTAGCACTGATTGTGGTTCTTTGCATTTCGGTATTGATGTTTGTGCTGACATTTGCGAAGTTTAGCAACCCCAATGCTTATCTGCTGGTCGTGCATTACGATGAATTTTGTGAACAATCGATTACAGCCGAACTGCGTCGTTCTGTGAAAAATTATAAGCTTCGCAGCAAATCCCTGACCCGTGCGGGGGCGGAGATGACCTATGAGGTACGACTCAACGAGCGGCATGAGATTGTGACCCGTATGTTAGATATTGAGGGCGTTCACGACGCAACGCTGGTTGCCTGCCAAAGCGAAGTCGGCGCATAAAGCATGGGGGAGCGGAGCCGGTACGCTGCCCGGTTTTTATGGGTTTTTTATACCGTCAGGCTGCAAACCAGAGAAATGATGCAATAAGGAGGCGCTGCCGAATGCCTGTTGCCGTACCGCTTCGGCATGAGCTGAAGTTCTATATTTCACAGTCGGAGTATTATTTACTTTCCCATGCGTTGGATCGGGTGTTGGACCGCGACCCCAACGGCAGTGCGGAGACAAACGAGTACCACATACGATCTCTCTATTTTGATACGTATAACAACTCGGCGCTGTTGGATAAATTAAACGGCGTGAGAGATCGTGATAAATACCGTATTCGGATTTATAACCTGTCGGATCGGCTGATTCGTATGGAATGCAAAACCAAAGTGGGCAGTTTAATCTCCAAGCGGTCGATCGCAATTCCAAGGTTGTTGGCGGAACAACTGATCGCCGGCGATCCAACAGGACTAGAGCGCACGCGAAGCGGTCTTCTGCAGGATGTTTTCAGAGAAATGACCCTGCACCTGTTGCATCCGGTTGTGATTGTGGATTATGTGCGGGAAGCTTATCTTCACCCAGCGGAAGAAGTGCGGATCACCTTTGACAAGCAGCTTCGCACAGGCCTTAACTCCGTTGATCTTTTCGAACCGGAATTGCCGACGATCTCCCCGTTTGATCATGGCGAATTCATCCTCGAAGTTAAGTATAATCAATCCCTGCCGCCATATATCCGGGATTTGCTCTGCACATATGTGCATAACGCTCAAAACAGCGCCATATCGAAGTACTGTATCTGCCGACGCTTTGAAAATTTTGAGTAAAGGCAGTTTCGGTGGGAAAACCCGAATAGGAGAACACACATGAAACGCTTTCTTGGTTCGTTTCTGATCATATTGATGCTTTTCAGCACGGCCGTCGCAACCGCCGAGGAGCAGGCGAGGAACGACTTTATTGATCGTATCGTTTCAACAGCGAAGGATGTTTTTACGAAGGCGGACGGAAAGCTGCAGCGTGCGCAGTACGCTGGGGATATCTACGTTTGTAAGAATTTCACGGTTTACCTCTTTCGGCAAAATAGGGATGATTTTCGAATGGCGGCCTATCCGGAGGTTCCGCTTGTGATACCGGACAATTTGCCAAAGGACGAATGCGCGCCGTATAATTACGGGATAGAATGGAAAAGCGTATCCGCCGCAGAAGGAAATCCCTTCGAGGTGGCGGCAACTTTCCGATACGATTCTTCGCTGAGCGAAGAAGAGAACCGCGAGAATGCACGCGATCTGATGATGCAGGTAGAACGTGGCGATTACTTTCAAATGTCCGCGGATTATTATTATGGCAAGGGCGCACATAGCCTGGTTTTTATTGAGAATTATGACCCGGAAACCAAGTCTGTCCATTGGACGGATTCCAACATGAAGGGCGAAAAAAAGAATGGGGAACGCTACGGGCTGGTGCAATACGACGCCGTAAAAGACATCGACTGGTTCGTTGATGCATTTTGCCATTCTAAAAGAGGCGCGACCCTGTACCGTTTGAGGGATGATATCATCTATACTTCAGGCGCGGATAAATAACATATCTGTATAACAAGCCGGCACTTTTTGCAAAACAAACTTGTTCATCAAGCATATAGCATCGGAAACGATAGGGGAGTCGCGCGACTTTAATCTTATTACGGCATTTGTCTATGCAAGACTGTTGCAAGCCCTTGCAGGCCGGTATGCCTGAAACGCTTATTATATAAGCGTTTCAGGCATATTTTCACCTTGTGGTTGGGTCGTCTTGTCGAGTTTGGAGACGTTTTCCGGTTCGTTTTCAGCGATGTTTTCCGGAGAAACAGTCACGCCAAGGTGTGTATTTGCGGCTGCCTGACGCATCCGTTCATCACTCATGCTTGCGTAATGTTTGCGGGTGGTATTTACGTCGGAATGACCAAGCGCTTCTGCAACCAGATATATATCTTCGGTTTCCTGATACAGATTGGTAGCGTATGTACTGCGTAGCTTGTGGGGACTCATCCGCTTTTTTAGCGGCACCACCAGCATGGCATATTTCTTAACCATTTGCTCCACGGCGCGCTGGGTAATCCGCCGCCTTTGAAGTGAAAGAAACATTGCGTGTTCGTGGCCGGTTTCCGTTTCAATGGCTTCCCGTTCCTTCAGGTAGGCTTTTAAAGCATCCGCTACTTCCTGCGGGAAATACAGGATTGCCTGGTTGCCGCCCTTACGGGTTACCAGAAGGGCATTGGAATGAAAATCAATATCTTCCAGATTGATCCCGACACATTCGCTTACACGAATGCCTGTTCCCAAAAAAAGCATAATGATCGCGAAATCCCGAACTCGAGTTAATTTATGAAAGGCAGCCTGATGCGGCGTCAGGCTATCCCCGGATGAGACGGTATCCAACAACTTCTGCATTTCGTTTCGCTCCAGCAGCAGAATAGGCTTTTCATGTTTCTTGGGTAACGGTACCAGCGCCGCGATATTAGCCGGAATCCGCTGTGTACGAAAGAGATAATTAAAAAACGATCGCAGGGAAGATAACTTTCGCATGACGCCATAGGTATGGTTTTTTAACATTCGCTGATCATCGGGTTCTTCGCCGGTTTGTTTGTAATACAGTGAAAGATAATCCACGTACATTTCAATATCACGCGGAGTTAAGCGGGCAATATCGTCATCGGTCCATTGTGAGGCATTTTCTGCGTTCGCTGTGGGTATTTCCCTGGTAGCGAAATCAAAAAACGTCCCTAAATCGATTGTGTACGCGAGCCGTGTCAACGTGCTTGTGGTTGATAGCAGACTGCGGATGAAATCCGCGCAGGAACGCGGAAGCGGGTTCAGCATTTGCCGGATGGTTTCCAGGCGTTTCTGATCGAGCAATTCCCGGTATGTCATTTCGGGCATAAGCAGGCTCCTTTCGGAAAATGGAATCATCCTGAAAACGTGATGAAAGCTTCGGTGAACGAAAGAGTGTGATATCCATTATCGTAACGAATGAGCTGTTCGGAAAGCCGGGTGTAGCA
>JAEWYP010000012.1 GCA_023395615.1 Bacillota bacterium | reverse complement strand
GTAATCGTTTCTTACTACGTATGGGGTGTTAGCTTCACCATTCGGCAAACAATCGGGGGTTAAGTGGGGGAGCGGGTGAAACCGCATATTGGAGGAAGAATGAAAGTTCTTCCTCCACTTTTCTTTTTAAGCGCCCAGCGAGCGTGGGGTTTCACGCCTGCGGGTGCGCGGGGCAGGGGCGTGTGTCTGCGGACACACCAAAGGGCTTTCCGCTCGCGCGGGGCGCTAGGAGCGCCCCTTTGGGGAAGGGATTTGCGATCCCCTCCCCAACCTTCCCCGGAATTACGGCAGGGGTCGCTCTCAGAGAACTGGAATGTCGTCCGCTGCTACCTACGGTAGCGCGACCGACGATCCAGTCCATCCTGCGAGGGAGTCTTTCGCCCCCATAGCAACAATGTGCATGCGGAGAAAAACGAGGATCGGGAAAAGAGAACTTATTACCCTCGCAGTAATAATGTGCGTACGAAAGAAAAACAGGGAAACGAGAGACAGAGATGCATTATATCCTCATCTTATCCCTGAAAGCATTGTCGGTATATTATTTTACCGATTACTTCCCATGGTTTCGCTGCCATGCAAGGCCGTAATTTTTTACCCATCGCCTGAATATCAGCAGGTGGGGCGCGGCAGGGGTCGCTCGATGGATGGACGGGCTTGTCGGTCGCGCTACCGTAGGTAGCAGCGGACGACTATCCCGTACTCCGAGAGCGACCCCTGCCGTGTAGCCCGCCGTGTAAAAGGCGATCCCGAAGGATGCAGGGGCGAGCGGAAAGCCCCTGCCCATACCCACAGGTATGGCTCCCTGCTCCGCGCAGCCGCAGGTGCGAACCCCCGCACACCTTCAGGTGTATAAAAAGAAAAGTGGAGAAGGATTCTTCCTTCTCCACATATGCACCGCGACGAGCAAAACCGCCGCAATCCTCTGCCTTTCAGGCAGCCCTTAAATTTCCATGATGATGGGCAGTACCATCGGGTTGCGTTTGATTTTTTCAAAGATATAGCGGTGTAGCTCATCTTTGATGCGGTTTTTCATGTTCTGCCACTCGCTGCCGTCGATGCGGCCGTAACTCATGATGATGTTGCGGGCGAGATCGCGGCTGCTTTCGATAATATCTTCGTTCTCACGCACATAAACGAAGCCGCGGCTGATGATGTCCGGGCCGCTGACGAGGGTGCCGTTGTCACGGTCAATGGCCATCACCACAATAATCAGGCCGTCCTCGCTTAAATGCTTGCGGTCACGCAGCACCACGTTGCCGACATCGCCGATGCCCAGACCATCCACCAGCACGCCGCCGGTGGGCACCACGCCTGTAATGGCGAGGCTGTCTTTGGACATTTCAATAATCTGGCCCACTTCCGGAATCACGATGTTCTGGCTGGGCATACCCAGACTTTCCGCCAGCTCGGCATGCTGCCATAGCTTGGAGTATTCGCCGTGGTAGGGGATGAAGTATTTCGGCTTCACCAGCACATGCAGCAGCTTAATTTCTTCCTGGCAGGCGTGGCCGGATACGTGCACTTCGGCGATCTGGCCGTAAATCACGTTCGCGCCGCAGCGGTACAGCTGGTTGATCACGCGGCTGATGGGCTTTTCATTGCCGGGAATGGGGTTGGCGGAGATGATGACCATATCGGTCGTCTTGATCTGCAACTTCCGGTGCTCGCCGTAGGCCATACGGGTAAGCCCGGCCATGGCCTCGCCCTGGCTGCCGGTGGTAACCACCAGCAGTTCCTCGTCCGGGTAGTTGTCAATATCGTCGATGTCTACGATGTTCTCTTCGGGGATGTTTAATTCCCCGATGGACATGGCAACCCGCGAAACGTTCACCATGCTGCGGCCGACAAAACATACCTTGCGGCCGAACATCGCCCCGGAATCCACCACCATTTGCACGCGGTGAACGTTGCTGGCAAACATGGCGACGATCACACGGCCCTTGGCCTGCTGGAACGTGTCGATGAAGGTCTGGCCGATCTTGGTCTCGCTCATGGTGTGGCCCTTGCGCTCCACGTTGGTGGATTCGCAAAGGAACGCCAGAACGCCTTTTTTACCGATGGTGGCAAACTCCGCCAAATCGGTTACTTCGCCTTCGATGGGGGTATAGTCGATTTTAAAGTCGCCGCTTACGACCAGCGTGCCCGCGGGGCAGGTGATAGCCAGCGACACGGCTCCGGCGATGGAGTGGTTCACATGGATAAACTCCACGCTGAAACAACCCAACTGGATCGTATCGCCCGGTTTGATCACATTCAGCGGAATGCCGGAAATACGGTGCTCTTTCAGTTTCAGGTCCACCAGCGCCAGCGTGAGCTTGGTGCCGTACAGCGGCATGGGAACCTGACGAAGCACATACGGCGTGGCGCCTATATGATCTTCGTGGCCGTGCGTAAGCAGCATGCCGCGAAGGCGATCCTTATTCTTAATGAGATAGGTTACGTCCGGAATGACCAAATCGACGCCCAGCATATCCGCTTCCGGGAAAATGGAGCCGCAATCTACCACCAGCATGTCTTCGCCGCATTCGATGACCGTGATGTTTTTGCCGAACTCATCCACCCCGCCCAGCGGGATAACGCGCAGCTTTGGCTGTTCGATTTCCGTCATGCGAGAACCTCCTTTCAAGTAATGGCGACGCATGGCGACGCACAAGATTTGGGTCGTCTTCCTCGTGAAAAGCGCGACGCGCTTCCCTCGAGCGAAAATCTTCTTAGCGTATATTGGCAGCGGCACTATCGTGCCAGCTTTCAATCCTGGAGAGCGATCCCGTAAAGGGAATGCACTTTTCGCACGAAATCGGCTAACGATCCCCTATAACAGTCCCATTATATCACAATACCCTGCGCTTGAACAGAGTAAAGCGTCGCGAAGTTACATCGCCTCTGCCGTTGCGATAGGGCATGAAACCCTATGGATGCAGGGTTTTCGCAGAACCGATGGCAAGGCTGGCGAAAACATGGACAAACCGACGCCGCTGTTTCAGCCGGCGGATATAGCGCGCGGGCCACCAACCCAGAAAATCTGCCTTCGGTTTGCAATCAGATTCGTGTTTTCGATCGGGTGCCTGAAAGACGTTTTACTCCACGCGACAGCCGATTTCTTCCTCGGTTGGAAGGGTGTCGTAAACGGCGGTAATGCGGGGCGTCCATTCCGGTTTGCCGGAAACCCGTTTTTCTACCAGGTACAGAATACCGACCGACAAGCCCAAACCGGCTAAAGCGCCCAGCAGCATCCCCACATCGCTGCCCGCGCCCAGCAGCCAGCCAAGCCCAAGCCCGGCAAACAGGCCCACCAGCGGGATCACATAGGCAATTGTGGTCGCTTCTAAAAACCGGCCTTCCGGAAATTCCACCCGTACCCAGTCGCCGGTTTTACAATTTCCTTTCAGGTTGATCGTGCCGGTCTGCGTGCCTGCGCCGCAGGCGCCGCACTTTTTACAGGCTTCCGGGCGCTCGAAACGGATGGAAGCGATTTCTTTTTTCTCGTCATATGCGTAAACCTGTCCAAATTTCGTCATTGATCCATTCTCCTTGCAGAAATTAAAACGCGGAAACAATCCGTCCATCGCGGAGCAGTGCTTGACAGCGGACGCCGCGAGTGATAAAATATAAACTTGCATCAGTATCGTTACTATGCGGAGCCATGCCCACCCGTTAACACGTATTGTACATGCACAACGGGAAAAAATCAACAGGAACTTTCCTGATGACGGGTCACCCGGCGACCGTATCCTGCGACGCGGTGCGAGAACATAAGGGGTGATTGCATATATGGTGCATGAGGTACAAATGGGGAAGCTGAGAAAGCGCATGAGCTTCTCGCGCGTCGATGAAGTATTGGACATGCCCGATCTGATCGAGGTGCAGAAGAACAGCTACGAACGCTTTCTGAAAGAAGACCTCCGTGAGGTGCTTGCCGACGTTTCGCCAATCACCGACTACACCGACAACCTGGTTTTGGAGTTTGTCGATTATTCTCTGGACGAACCCAAAAACAGCGTGGAGCGCTGCAAGGAACGCGATATGACGTACGCGGCGCCGCTGAAGGTGTTTGCCCGGTTAAAGAACCGTGAAACGGGCGAAATCAAGGAATCCGACGTCTTCATGGGTGACTTCCCCCTCATGACCGAACATGGTACCTTTATCATCAACGGGGCTGAGCGCGTCATTGTCAGCCAGTTGGTTCGTTCTCCCGGCGTCTATTACGGAGATACGATCGACAAAGCCGGAAAACACCTGTTTTCCACTACCATTATCCCGAACCGCGGCGCATGGCTGGAGTATGAAACCGACTCCAACGATGTGCTTTGGGTACGCATTGACCGTGCCCGCAAACTGCCCATCACCGTGATCCTGCGCGCCCTCGGATACGGCACCGACGCGGAGATTGAGGCGCTTCTGGGGGAAGATGAACGCCTGAAGGCCACCCTGCAGCGCGGCGACAACGCCAGCAACCAGGAAGAGGGCCTGATTGAAATTTACAAACGGCAGAAGCCCGGCGAGCCGCCCACACGGGATAGCGCGCAGAGCCTGCTGAACTCCCTTTTCTTCGATCCGAAACGGTACGACCTGATGCGCGTAGGTCGTTATAAATTCAATAAAAAACTTTCGCTGGCCACCCGGATTCAGGGCCACGTAGCGGCGCAGGACATCGCGGACCCGCAGACGGGCGAGCTGTTTGTGAAAGCCGGAGAGAAAATTGATATCGACGTGGCGCGCGCAATCCAGAACAGCGGGATCAACACCGCTTTGATCGATGTGGACGGTCACGTTCACAAGGTAGTCGGCAACCATTTTGTCGATGCGAAAAATTACCTGCCTTTCGACCCCAAGGACTGCGGCGTGCTGGAGATGGTGCATTATCCCACGCTGAAAGCCATTCTGGACGCTTGCGGAAACGACGAAGCGCAACTGAAACAGGCAATCTGCGACAACGCCCACAATCTGGCGCCCAAGCATATCCTGACCGATGATATCGTTGCCTCTGTAAGCTACCTGCTGGGTTTACCTTACGGAATCGGTAACACCGACGATATCGACCATTTGGGCAACCGTCGCCTGCGCCGTGTGGGCGAGCTGCTGCAAAACCAGATCCGCATTGGCTTAAGCCGTCTGGAACGCGTAGTGCGCGAGCGTATGGCCATACAGGACGCCAATGATGTGCGTCCCGGGGAGCTGATTAACATCCGCCCCGTCAGCGCCGCCATTAAGGAGTTCTTCGGTTCCTCCCAGCTGTCCCAGTTCATGGACCAGCCCAACCCGCTGGCAGAACTGACCAACAAACGCCGTCTGTCCGCGTTGGGTCCCGGCGGTTTGAACCGTGACCGCGCCTCGTTCGAGGTTCGCGACGTGCATTACAGCCATTACGCGCGCATCTGCCCCATTGAGACGCCTGAAGGCCCGAACATCGGTCTGATCGGTTCGCTGGCGACGTATGCCCGCATCAACGAATACGGCTTCATCGAAGCGCCTTATCGCCGCGTGGATAAAAAAACCCACAAGGTGACCGGCGATATCGTATACATGACCGCCGACGAAGAGGACTTCTACAAGGTCGCGCAGGCCAACGAAGCCCTGAACCCGGACGGATCGTTTGTGCGGGACCGTATCACCGTGCGTGACAAGGCGGAAATCATGGAGGTATCCCCCGATCAGGTGGATTACATCGATGTGAGTCCCCGCCAGGTGGTTTCCGTGGCAACGGCCATGATTCCCTTCCTGGAAAACGACGACGCAAACCGCGCCCTGATGGGTTCCAACATGCAGCGCCAGGCGGTGCCGCTGCTGGTGCCTGAAGCGCCTATTGTGGGTACAGGCATGGAGTTTAAAGCCGCGCAGGACAGCGGCGCCGTGATCCTGTGCAAACAGGACGGCACCGTGGAAAAGGTCGCCGGCGACGAAGTGATCGTGGTGGACGAACACAAGGAACGCCACCGCTACCACCTGCAAAAGTTTGCCCGCAGCAACCAGGGCACCTGCATCAACCAGCGCCCGCGCGTGAAAGCCGGCCAGAAGATTGAAAAAGGTGACCTGATCGCGGACGGCCCCTCGACCGAGATGGGCGAGATCGGCCTGGGCCGCAACGTGCTGATCGGGTTTATGACCTGGGAAGGTTATAACTACGAAGACGCCGTGCTCATCAGCGAAAAACTGGTCAAAGAAGACTTGTATACCTCCATCCATATTGAGGAGTTCGAATCCGAAGCCCGTGAAACCAAGCTGGGGCCGGAGGAGATTACCCGCGATATTCCCAATATCGGCGACGATGCCGTGAAGGATCTGGATGAGGAAGGCATCGTACGCATCGGCGCGGAAGTGCGTGCGGGCGATATTCTGGTCGGTAAGGTAACACCCAAGGGCGAAACCGATCTGACTGCCGAGGAACGCCTGCTGCGCGCTATCTTCGGCGAAAAAGCCCGCGAGGTGCGCGACACCTCACTGCGCGTGCCGCACGGCGAAGGCGGCATCGTGGTGGACGTGAAAATTTTCACCCGCGAGAATAAGGACGAACTCAGCCCCGGCGTTAACAAGATGGTGCGCGTGTACATCGCTCAGAAGCGTAAAATCAGCGTCGGCGATAAAATGGCAGGCCGCCATGGTAACAAGGGCGTTGTATCCCGTATCCTTCGCGAAGAGGACATGCCTTTCATGCCGGACGGTACCCCGCTGCAGATCGTGCTCAACCCCATGGGCGTGCCTTCCCGTATGAATATCGGGCAGGTGCTGGAAGTCCATCTGGGTATGGCAGCCAGAGCGCTGGGCTGGCATGTGGCCACCCCGGTATTCGACGGCGCCACGTTTGATGAAATCCAGGGCTGTCTGGAAAAAGCCGGGATGGACCCGGACGGTAAAACGGTGCTTTATGACGGACGTACGGGCGACAGGTTTGAAAACCGCGTGACCGTGGGCATTATGTACTTCTTAAAGCTCCACCATCTGGTGGATGATAAGATGCACGCCCGCTCGGTCGGCCCCTATTCGCTGGTTACGCAGCAGCCTCTGGGCGGCAAAGCCCAGTTTGGCGGCCAGCGCTTCGGCGAAATGGAAGTGTGGGCGCTGGAAGCCTATGGTGCGGCCAACACCCTGCAGGAAATCCTGACGGTGAAATCCGACGATATCGTAGGCCGTGTAAAGACCTACGAAGCGATCGTAAAGGGCACCAATATCCCCGCCCCGGGCGTGCCGGAGAGCTTCAAGGTGCTGTTGAAGGAACTGCAGTCTCTGGCGCTGGACGTTCGTGTGCTGGATGCTGAAAAGAACGAAATTATCATCCGCGAGCTGGACGACGACGATCTGGACGAGACGCCGGGCAGCGACCGTTATGAAGCGGAAGAACCCGCCGAGGAACCCACGGAGGAAGAACCCGCCGCCGAGGAGGAAACCGACGAAGATACCGATTCGCTGGACGTCGATTTCAACCTGGATGACGACGACCTGGATGATTTCAACATGGATTTGGGCGACGATCTGGGGATTGACCTGGACGACGAAGGCAGCGGCGAAAAGCCCAAGCCCGACGACGAAGTATAAACCGCGAAAAAACGGACCGTATCCGCTGCGCGCCGCCTGAAACGGGCGGCGCCCCGGATACGGGCTGGCGGCACGAATGCGTCAACCCTTGATTGTCTAAGCCCGAAAGGAGTGGCCACCTTGTTTGAACTGACAAACCTTGATTCCATCCAGATCGGTATGGCATCGCCCGAGAAGATTCTGGAATGGAGCTTTGGCGAGGTCTCCAAGCCTGAAACCATTAACTACCGCACCCTGAAACCCGAACGCGACGGCCTGTTCTGCGAGCGTATCTTCGGGCCGACGAAGGACTGGGAGTGCAACTGCGGTAAATATAAACGCATCAAGTTCAAAGACAAGAACAAAATTTGCGACAAGTGCGGCGTGCAGGTAACGCGCGCCAAGGTTCGCCGTGAACGGATGGGGCATATTAAACTGGCGGCTCCCGTCAGCCATATCTGGTATTTCAAAGGGATTCCCAGCCGTATGGGGATGCTTCTGGACATCAGCCCCCGCGCACTGGAAAAGGTGCTGTACTTTGCCAACTTTATCGTTCTGGATCCCGGTGACAGTAAGGTGACGGGGCTTAAAAAACATGAGCTGATCACCGACGCGAAGTATCGCGAGCTGGAAGCCCAGCTGGGCAAGGGCGCTTTCCGTGCGGGCATGGGCGCTGAAGCCGTAAAGGAAATGCTGCTGGAGCTGAATCTGGACGAAATCAGCGAGAAGCTGAAAAAAGAAATTGCCGAACTGGCTGAGAAGGAACGCGAACGCGACAGCGAAGGCCAGAAGCGTGCGCGCGCCGTAAAACGGCTGGAAGTTGTAGAAGCATTCCGCCAGAGCGGGAACAAGCCGGAATGGATGATTCTGGACGTGATCCCTGTGATTCCGCCGGATCTGCGCCCGATGGTACAGTTGGACGGCGGCCGTTTCGCCACCAGCGACCTGAACGACCTCTACCGTCGTGTGATTAACCGTAACAACCGTCTGAAACGCCTGCTGGAGTTGGGTGCGCCGGATATTATTGTGCGTAACGAAAAGCGCATGCTGCAGGAAGCTGTGGACGCGCTGATCGATAACGGCCGCCGCGGCCGCGCGGTCACCGGCCCCGGCAACCGCGCTTTAAAATCCCTGTCCGACCTGCTGCGCGGCAAACAGGGCCGTTTCCGCCAGAACCTGCTGGGCAAGCGCGTGGACTATTCCGGCCGTTCCGTTATCGTGGTCGGTCCGGAACTGAAACTGTACCAGTGCGGCCTGCCCAAAGAAATGGCGCTGGAGCTGTTTAAGCCTTTCGTGATTGAGCGGCTGGTGGCGCTGAAATACGCGCACCATGGCAAGAACGCCAAGCGTATGGTGGAAAAGGGCAAGGCGGAGGTTTGGGACATTCTGGAAGGCGTGATTAAGGAGCATCCGGTGCTGCTGAACCGCGCGCCTACACTGCACCGTCTGGGTATTCAGGCGTTTGAGCCAATCCTGGTGGAAGGCCGCGCCATCAAGCTGCATCCGCTGGTCTGCACCGCGTACAACGCGGACTTCGACGGTGACCAGATGGCTGTTCACGTACCGCTGTCCATGGAAGCGCAGGCGGAAAGCCGTTTCCTGATGCTGGCGCATAACAATATTCTGAAGCCGCAGGATGGCAAGCCGGTCATGCAGCCTTCTCAGGACATGGTAATCGGCTGTTATTACCTTACGATGACCTACCCCAAGCGCGAGAACCTCAAACCTGAGGAGATTCACGCTTTCTCCAATTATAACGAAGCGATGATGGCCTACCAGACCGGCCACATCACCCTGCAGCAGCCCATCCGCGTCCGGGTGACCCGCAGCTTTGAGGGTAAATCCGCGGCCCGCCTGATTGACTGCACACTGGGCATGATGATCTTTAACGAGATTATCCCGCAGGACATTGGCCGTAAGCCGCGCCGCAACCTGGACGACATGTTCGCGCTGGAAGTGGATACCCTTTGCGGAAAAAAGGATCTGGGTAAGATCGTGGATCAGGTATACCAGAAGCACGGCATCCACGAAACCGCACAGGTACTGGACAACATTAAATCGCTGGGCTTCAAGTATTCCACAAAGGGCGCCATCACCGTATCGGTAGACGATATCAAAGTGCCGCCCGCCAAGAAGGAAATGCTGGAAGAAGCCGATAAACAGGTGAAGGAAATCAACGACCTGTTTAACATGGGTATGCTCAGTGAAGACGAGCGGTATAAAAACGTTATCGAAATCTGGTCCAATACAACCACCAGCATCCGAAACATCATTTTGCCGGGGCTTGACGAACGCAACCCCATCCGGATGATGACGGACTCCGGCGCCCGTGGTAGCGCATCGCAGGTGGCTCAGCTGGCCGGTATGCGCGGCTTGATGGCTTCTCCTTCCGGCAAAACGCTGGAACTGCCGATTCGCGCTAATTTCCGCGAAGGCCTCTCCGTGTTGGAGTTCTTCGAATCCTCCCATGGCAGCCGCAAATCGCTGGCAGATACGGCTTTGCGTACCGCTGACTCCGGTTACCTCACCCGCCGACTGGTGGATGTATCTCAGGAAGTGATTGTTCGCGAGCCGGATTGCTTCGCCAAGCGCGGCGAAAAGGTGCGCGGCATCACCATCAGTGAGATCACCATCGGCAATCAGGTGATTGAAAGCCTGGAGGACCGGCTGGTGGGCCGTGTGGCTGCCGAGGATATTATCAACCCGGCAACCGGAGAAATCCTTGCGGCGCTCAACGAAACCATTACCAACCAGAAAGCAAAGGAAATCGCGGCTGCAGGGGTGAAAAAAGCACAGGTTCGCAGCGTCCTGACCTGCCGCAACGAAACCGGCGTTTGCGCCCGCTGCTACGGCGCCAACCTTGCCACCGGCGAGCCGGTGGATGTGGGCGAGGCCGTGGGTATCGTAGCCGCACAGGCTATCGGCGAACCCGGCACGCAGCTGACGATGCGTACCTTCCATACCGGCGGCGTGGCCGGCGGCGACGACATCACACAGGGTCTGCCGCGCGTTGAGGAACTGTTTGAGGCACGCAAACCGAAACGCGATACCATCCTGAGCGAGATCAACGGCCGCGTAACGATCAGCGAAAACAAAAAGAAACGCGAGATCACCGTGACCAGCGACGAAGACGGACACGAACAGAAAGTATATCAGATCAACTACGGCAGCCGACTGAAGGTAACCGACGGACAGACGGTAGAGGCCGGTCAGGAACTGATCGACGGCTCCATCAACCCGCATGATCTTTTGCGGATTCTGGGTGTGAAGGCCGTACAGGATTATCTGCTTCGCGAAGTGCTGAGCGTGTACCGCCAGCAGGGCGTTAACATCAGCGATAAGCATATCGAAATTATCGTGCGTCAGATGCTGCGCAAGGTGCGTGTGGAGGACAGCGGCGATACCGCGCTGTTGCCCGGCTCACTGGTGGATATTTTCCGTTTTGAAGAAGCGAACCGCGAGACCATGGAGAAGGACGGTCGCCCCGCCATCGCCAAGCGCGTTCTGCTGGGCATCACCAAAGCTTCGCTGGCAACGGAAAGCTTCCTGTCTGCCGCTTCCTTCCAGGAGACCACGCGCGTGCTGACTGACGCCGCCATCAAGGGCAAGATCGATCCGCTGCTGGGCCTGAAGGAGAACGTAATCATCGGCAAGCTGATCCCTGCGGGTACGGGCATGCCGCGTTACAAAGACATCGATCTGGTCGAGAACTTTTAACTAAAACGATCGGCGGAAAGGCACTTGCCTTTCCGCCGATTTGATAAAGGGGATGGGCGCGATGCGCGCTGCTTGTGCGGAGGACCTTCCCGTAATTGATGCGGTTTTCCGCGACGCGATACAGGATATGAACCGCAACGGCATTCCACAATGGGATGAAGTCTATCCGACCCCGGAAATCCTGCGTGCCGATTACGAAAAAGGCAGCCTGTATGTGACCGAGAACGAGAATGGCACCATTACGGCCGCTGTGGTGATCAATGCGGAATGTAACCCGGATTGCCGGGAGGATTATGCCGCCGCCTCCTGGCAGGGTGGGGAACCGTACCTGATTGTCCACCGGCTTTGTGTGTCCCCAACCGCACAGGGGCAGGGCACAGGTCGCACCCTGATGGCCGATGTGGAAGACTGGGCCCGCGAACGCGGCTACGTTGATATCCGGCTGGACGCCTTTTCCCAGAACCCGCACGCTCTGCGGATGTATGACCGTCTGGGGTACCGCAAGCGTGGTGAGGCGAACTGGCGCAAGGGCTTGTTTTACCTGCTGGAAAAGCAGCTTACGTGAAAGGGGAGAGCCACGGACTCTGCCCCGGCAGGCGTAGGACGGCGACGAGGTTTTGCTTTCTGCAGGCATGCGGAAACCACAGTTTGGCGGGGGTTTTATCCATTTATACCCTTGCAAAAATACCTGCCTTATGCTATCATATATCACGTCGCTTGAACAGAATCGATGGGATTATAGCTCAGTTGGTTAGAGCGCCACGTTGACATCGTGGAGGTCATAGGTTCGAGCCCTACTAATCCCACCATAC
>JAEWYP010000004.1 GCA_023395615.1 Bacillota bacterium | reverse complement strand
GATCTCGTCTTCCGTGGGCAGTCCCTCCGCGCCGGGGTAGGCCGTTTCCATCGCGGTTTCAATCAACCCCGCCAGCGTGCGTTTCATATCGTCCATCGTATGATCCTCCGCAAATCCGTATTTTTTTTCGGTCAGCCAAGCTTGGCGTCCGGGGCAAAGTAAGCTTCCGCGCGCTTGCGCCACTTGCCCCATCGGTAAAACGCGGCGGTGATCAGGCAGGCGGATACCCAACTGATCAGCAGGCTCCAGTACAGGCTGTCCGGGTTACCGGCGGGCCACTGGGCGCTGCGGCTGAGCGACGCGAACCAATAGGCCAGAGGCAAACGGATGATGATGGTGGAAATGACGCTGACCCACATTGGGATAACCGTTTCGTTCATGCCGCGCATTACGCCGCTTAACGCCTGCGTAACGCCGAAGGCGATATAGCCCACCGCCAGAATGCGCATCATCCGCGCGCCCAGCGTAACGATCTCTTCGGTGCCGGTAAACACGCCGACCAGCTGGCGGCCGAAGATCAATATGGTCAGCGTAAGCACCGACGAACAGATCAGCGCCAGCAGTACCGAATCCTTCGCGCCCTGCCGCACCCGATCCAGCCGTTTCGCGCCCAGGTTCTGGCCGCTGAAGGTGGTAGCGGCGATGCCGAAAGTGAAGTTAGGCATCATGGCGAACCCGTCCACGCGCATCACGGCGGTCATGGTGGTGACCACCAGCGGGCCCATGCTGTTCATCAAACTTTGCACGATGATCGCCTGCAGCGAAAAGATAGCCTGCGTAAGCCCGGCGGGCATGCCCAGCCGGAGGGTGCGCGACGCGATGGCCTTGTCCAGCTTCAGGGTTTTCCGGTTCACGTCCAGCACTTCGGTCATATGGGTGAGGCGCAGGTAACAGAACACCGCGGAAATGCTTTGCGCCAGAACTGTCGCCAGCGCCACGCCGTCGGTGGTCATGCCGAAAGAAGTGACAAACACGATATCCAGCACGATGTTAAGCCCCGTGGCCAGCAACAGGTAGATCAGCGGGGATACGCTGTCTCCCAGCCCGCGCAGGATGCCGCCCAGAATGTTGTAGTACGCGCAGCCGATAATGCCAGCAAACAGAATCTGCAGATACATCACAGACATTTCCAGCATCTCCGGCGGGGTATCCAGAAGCACCAGCAGGGGTCGCGAAATCAGCACGCCCACCACGGTGGTAATCAGCCCTGCCCAGAATGTGCAGATGATAATGGTCCCCACCGCGCGGGAGAGTGCCAGCCGGTCCTTGGCCCCGAAATACTGCGATACCACAATGCCCGCGCCGGTTGCCACACCCATAAACAGCGCCAGCATCAGGTTGAGCACCGAATTGGTCAGCCCTACCGCGCCCAGCGCGTTATCGCCCACGTAGTTGCCCACCACAATCGCGTCTACGGTGTTGTACAGCTGTTGGGCAAAATTGCCCAGCAGCAGGGGAATCGAAAACATAATCAGTTCCGTCATTGGTTTGCCCACGGTCATGTCCCGGGGCGCAAAAAACCTTTTGAATCCTCTGGTTAACCCTCGCATAAACCCTCGCTATTCCATATTCGCACGGGTACGGCGCCGCCGTATCCCGGTCGCTATCGACTTATCCATGCAGCCTGCCCACTCAAGCTAAAAAACAGGTGGGAAACCGCGGCGTCTGGCGCTGCGTTTCCCACCGCGGTGCCGGTTTTCTTACGGATGCAGCACCGTGCCCATCGGGTCGCCGCCCAGGACCTTGATAATATTCTCCTCCGGGTGCATCGCAAACAGCCGTACCAGCGGAAAACGGTTATCCCGGAGCAGGATGAACGCGTCCGCGTCCAGCGCCTTCAGGTCGCGCCGGGCGCATTCGTCGTAGGTAATATCGCGGATCAGCTCCGCTTCCGGGTGGGTGTTCGGGTCGGCGGTATACACGCCGTCCACGTTTTTCGCCATTAAAATCATATCACAGTTCAGTTCCAGCGCGCGCAGGGCCACGGCGGTATCCGTGGAAAAGAACGGATTGCCCGTTCCGCACGCCAGCAACAGGATTTTGTCTTCGGAAAGCAGTTGCACGCCGCGCGCCGCGTTGTAAGGCTCGGCGAAGCGCAGAACGTCCACCGCGCTCATCACCGTAACCGCAACACCCAGCCGGGTTAGGGTATCGCGCATGTACAGGCAGTTTTGCAATGTGGCGAGCATCCCCATCTGGTCCGCCGCCACGGCACCCATCTGCATGGCGTCGCCGCGCCGCCCGCGCCATACGTTGCCCCCGCCGATCACCACGGCCAGTTCAACGCCGGTCTCGCGCACAGCTTTCAGCATCCGCGCGGCCGCCTCAAACGCGGCATGGTCAAAGGTTTTTCCGTTTCCGCCCAGTGCTTCGCCGCTCAGCTTAAAAATGACGCGCTTCTTTTCTGCAGCCATATCGAAGCTCCTTTATATTCCATTATCACAGGCATTATACCTTACCGGGATTTTAATGTAAAGGCGCGCGGCCTTCAAATTGCCGCGCGCCCGAGTGTGAAACGGAGAAAGAGTCAGTTCGCCGATGCGGTTTCGCTGCCGATCATGGCCGCGCATGCGCCGTCGATCAGGCTGTCGATGGCCTGTTCGTAGCCGGGGCCGATCTGCGGCGCGTGCAGCAGAGAAAAGATCAGGACACGGATCGCCGCATACGCCACGTTTTCCGGCACGATCAACTGGAGCCGCGCGCGGGCCATCAGTCCACGGATAAAATCCTCATTGCTCTGGTAATGTTCACGCCACAGGGCTTCCGGCAGTTTACGCAGCATTTCGGGCAGATCATCACGGTAAAACCCGGTCAGCGGCTTATCCCGCATGCCGCGCCACACGGTTTTCAGGATCAGGGCGGCACAGTCGCGCGGGGCAATCCCCGGATTTTCCCGGATCACCTGCAGTACCTGCTGTTCAATGGCGCTATGCCATTGCTCCAGCATGTCCAGAAACAGGCACTCCTTGCTGGGGTAGAACTTGTAGAAAGCCCCTTTGGAGATGCCCGCTTCCGCAGCCAGCTCGTCCACGGTGGTTTTCTTCATTCCCTTCAGGATTGCGCACCGTATGGCCGCCTGCCGTAACGCTTCCACGATGCCTGTCCGTTCCCTTTCGGTAAAGCCAACCGCCAAAGTTCGTCCCTCCCTTTATTTTACCGGCAGGTACACCGACGCGGAAGCCCCCAACGGCCCGCTGCCTGCCGGGATCGAAACGTGCACGCTGTAGTACGCCGCGTTTTGTTTGGTAAAGCCAAGCCCGGAAATCTGTGTTACGGTACCGGTAAGCACGTTCGCCTCGCTCATATCCAGCGTAACGGGCAGAGCGTCGCCCACCTTGAGGTCGCCCAGGTCGGTTTCATCCACGTCGGCAATCACTTCGATTTCGTCGGTCAGGTCTACGCGGCAGAGCCATTCGCCCTTCCACACCTGCTGGCCCGGGGCTGCCGCCACACTGTGCACAACACCGTTTTGCGGGGAGGTAATGCCGGTGGCAAAATTTTGCGGAGTTGCGTCTGCGGATACGAACGAGGCCAGCCGGTCGCCGTTTTTCACGGTGTCGCCCGCCTGTACGTATACGGCGCTCACACGGCCCGCGCCCGCCACGGATACCGGGTCGCGATGCACTGCCTGCCCGCGCCCCACGCAGGTGCTGCCGGCATAGTTGTCATCCCGGTAGAGGTTCACGGAGGCATACTGGTCAAAGCTGCCGGTCAGAACCTGCACGCTGTAATTACGGCCGTTGATCGCCGTCACCTTTCCGGTGCCCTCGTCCCGATCCCCCTTGGTGGTTTTAATGTACAGGGTTTCGCCAAGATGCAGAATTTTATACTCGTTTCCACTTGCGGCGCCCGCGGTGGAAGCTTCCACGCGGTACGCGTCTGCGGGCTCCACGCCGATCACCGCGCCGTATTTGGCCATCGCGGCGGCCGCGTCGTCGCCCGGCTGGATAAACACATCTTTCACCACGCCGTCTTCGGTGGCATACACATCGGTGGTTACGTATTCAAACAAAGCGTCGCCTGCCTGCACCGCGTCGCCGCTTTCCAGGTCAAAGGAGGCGAGCGTGCCGGAATAAGGCGCGGTCACGTCCACAAAACGAACGGCGGCCACCGTGCCGTCGGCAATGGGGCAGCCGGTCAGGTCGTCCGAGGCAAGTGCAGCGGGGGCGGCGGCCAGAAGGGATAATGCCGTAAACAGGCAAAGGATCTTTTTCATGTTGCTCTCTCCTTTATTCTACGCTCTTGAGCGCTTCCACCATGTTGATGGAGGGGACTTTGCGGGTCAGCAGCCGTTCGATCAGGATGCTGAACAGGCAGGTAATCAGGGTTGCCAGTAAAAAGGTCTGCGGGGTGATATAAGCTGTAAAGGTGTTGTTTTCCGAGCGAACCGTGTCCAGCACGACCTGGGTAAGCCAGTATCCGGGGAGCACGCCAAGCCCCGCGCCAAACAGGGTGATCAGGTTGTTTTCCTGCATCATCAGGCGGCGAATTTCCTTCTGGTGGTAACCCAGCACCTTAAGCGTTGCGTAATCCCGCGTTCGCTCGGTAAAGTTGATCAACCCCATGTTGTAGCTCACCACGAATGCCAATCCAAGCGCCGCCGCGTACATCAGGCTGAAAATAGCGGTGGTGGAGTCCATCAGCGTCATGGTCTGTCGGTTTTGCTCCACAGGGTCCTTAAACACAGTCACTTCGTCCATCTCGGCCAGCTGATGGCGGCAAAGCGCCGTGGGGTTTTTAAGCAGCAGCGCCGTGGGGCGGAACTCGCCTTTGTGCAGGCTGTTCCATACGTCGCTGGACAGGAAGGCCGTCTGCCCGATGCTGGTTTCATACACAGCGTCTACCGTGAACGCAACACTGTCATTATCGCCGGGCAGCCACATCGTTACGCCGTCACCCACGGTAAGCCCGGTTACATCCGCCAGTTTCCGGCTGATCGCGATGCCTTTTTCCGGCAGTTGCGGCGCGGTAAAATCCGCATTCAGCCTAAGCAGCTGCTGATCCGGTGAAAGCACGTTAAGCAGCACCGTACGGGATGCGTCGCCGTAGCGGAGACTGATGGATTTCTCCATCACGCCCTCCACGCGCTCCGCGTCCAGGCGATTCCGATAACTTGCCAATGTGCCGCCGTCGCTGTCCAGATCCACACGCAAGTCGTAGCCGACAGTGCCGGTATAGTAATTACCCACGCTGGTACGGATGGAATCCTGCAGACCCATGGCGCAGATAATGAGCATATTGCAGCACAGCAGGCCGACCATGGCGACAAACGCACGGCCCTTGTTGCGGGCGATGTTGCGCACCACGATCTTCTGGTTGAAGGTGAATCGCCGCCACAGCGCGGTCCATTTTTCCAGAACGATCCGGCTGCCGGAGCGGGGCGGCTTGGGGCGGAGCAGCGCGGCTGTGACTTCCTTCTCCTGCTTGCGATAGGTGTACAGGCACATCAGCACGCTCAGCAACACCATCAGCGCCGTCATTCCCCATGCCGCCGGGGAAATGGGCGGGCGCAGCTTCTGCGGCAGCACATAATGGGCGGCTTCCATGGCATACAGCACATCCGGCAGGGTATACCGGCCCACAAACAGCCCGAAAAAGGAACCGATCATGGAGGGAACGAACGCGTAAGCCAGATAATGCCTGCGTATCTGTCGATTATTGTAGCCCAGCGCCTTCAGGGTGCCCATCTGCGTGCGCTGGTTTTCAATCATGCGGGTGAGGGTGCTCATCACGATCAGCATGGCCACCGCGAAGGCCAGCAACGGAAAGACCAGCGTGAGGTTACGGAACATCGTAACATCCACACGGGTACGCTGGGTACTGGCGTGCGTTTTCTGCGTAACGATCAGCGCCTGCGGCAACAGGCCTTGAATCTGGGCCTCCACCGCGCCTCCGTCCGCGCCGGGTTGCAGCTTCACCACCACTTCGTTTACAGGCAGGGTCGGGATCGCGCCGCTGTTGATGAAGGCGTATCCGTAATGAATCGGATCCGGCATGATATCTTTGGAGATAATCACATGCTCCGCTGAAAGCACGATGCCGCGAATCACAAAGGGAATATCGTTGCCCTGCACGGTCAGTTTGATCGTGTCTCCCACCGAAAGGCTGTGCGCCCCGGCAAATTCCCGATCCAGCAGGCAGCCACGGCGATCCGCGCTTTGCAGCGCCTGCCCGGAAACCAGCAGCGGCACGTTCACAACCGGCGTATCCTGGTTGGCGTGTACCTGCAGGGATACGTCGTCGCCCATGCCGCTTACATCCAGTTCTGCGGAATACCGCGCCTGCGCGGTCTGAACGCCCTGCATGTTACGGATGGTATCCAGGTCGCCCTTATCTATGCTTGGGACGTTCACCCAGAAATCCGCCAGATTGGCGTTTGTAAAATAGGTCTCCGCGGACAGATCAATCATCCGCCAGGTACCGTCCAGACCGCTGAAAACCCAGGTGCCCAGCGCGCAGAGCAGCATAATCGCCACAAACTGCATGGCGGAGCGCCCAAAATCCCGCCAAAGTTTGCGGTGCAGCGCCGTAAGCGGCCGGTTTTGCTTTACCATGCGATATCCTCCACCCGTGCGGGATCAGGGTTGACCGAGTTTTCGGCGATCTGCCCGTTGCGCATCCGGATCACGCGGTTCCCCAGCGGCGCGATGCTGGCGTTATGCGTGATGATGACGACCGTGGTGTGGTAGGTATCACTCACCGTTTTCAGTAACTCAAGCACCTGTTCGCCGGTTTTGCTGTCCAGCGCGCCGGTCGGCTCATCGCAAAGCAGCAGCGCCGGGTTTTTACAAAGCGCCCTTGCGATGGACACGCGTTGCTGCTCGCCGCCGGAAAGCTGGGCCGGAAAGTTGTTCATCCGGTGTTCCAGCCCCACCTGCTTCATCACCGTTTCGGGGTTCAGCGCATCCGGGCACACCTGCCGCGCCAGCTCCACGTTTTCCAGCGCCGTAAGGCTTGGCATCAGGTTATAAAACTGAAATACAAAGCCTACGTCCAGGCGGCGGTATTCCGTCAGCTGCGGCGAGCGCATGGTGGTGATTACCTTTTCGCCCACGCGGATGGTGCCGGACGTTGCCTTGTCCATACCGCCTAAAAGGTTTAACACCGTGGTTTTGCCCGCGCCGCTGGGCCCGAGCACCACGCACAGTTCGCCCCGTTCGATGCCAAAAGACACGCCATCCGCCGCTTTCACGGCAGATTCACCCGTGCCATACACCTTGGAGACGTTATCAAAAGTAATATAGCTCATCCGTTTCCTCCCAAATCTGTGTGACTGATTATTTAATTGCGGTCACAGTATAATAACCTTCATCCTGCCTGTCAACGCAGAAAGTGGCTATTTTACATGTGTTTCTGGACACTTGTCTTACATTGGATAAAACCAGCTTTTCGCTGTACCTTGTGCCGGAAGCCATACATATTTGTTCCGTTCTGTCGGATTGACGGCATATTCCAACCGATGTGACCGTCATGGATGGTTTATCTGTTCCGTATACAACCATAAAGGATACGAACAGATGATCCGGGGTAATGATTGGTATATGAAAAAAGCGGAAGCTCTTTTGAAAAGAGAGCCTCCGCCTGATCAAAATCGGTTTTCTTTGTACTCCGTTCCTGAAATACGCGTTTGCCGGTACGACGGTTTGATGTCCGTCAGTTCGCTACCCGGACCGGCAGCACCAGGTACAGGTAATCATCGCCCTCCACGGGAGATACCACGCAGGGGCTTACGTTGGTGTTCATCGAAAGCATGCAGCACTCGTTGTCGATGTTTTTGATGACATCGCTGATGTAGCGGGCGTTGAAGGCGATTTCGATTTCTTCGCCCTCCAGATGAACGCTCAGTTCCTCCAGCACGTCGCCCAGTTCGCTTACGGAGGTGATGCGCATCACATCACCGGATACGTTCATGCGCACCAGATTGTTTTTACCCTCGCGGGCCATCAGTGACGCGCGTTCGATGGCGTCGCTCAGTTCCGCACGGTTTACGGTCACGCGAGTCAGCCATTTTTCCGGCAAAATCTGCCTATAGTTAATATATTCACCCGCCAGCAGGCTGGTAATCAGCGTCGTATCCCCGACGATTGCCATCAGGTGCGCGCCGTCCATGTGGAAGGTAATCATGGCGTCGGCGTTATCATCCATAATGCGGCTCATTTCGCCCATCACATGGCCGGGGATGATCGCCTTCACGAGGTTGACCCCGTCTGGTAGCACAAAATCGCCGTGCATGCGCTGCAGCGCCAGGCGGAATCCGTCCAGCCCGATCAGACGCAGTTCGTCACGGGTCACTTCCATCAGGCAGCCGGTGAGGGTCTGCCGGGTTTCCTGTACGGCGATGGCAAACACCACGCGGTTAATCATGTCCTTTAACCGTTTCTGCGGCACATGCAGCGCGTGGGTATTGATCAGGTCCAGCGTTTTGGGAAAATCGCTTACGGGCAGGCCCGTGAGCGTGGAACGGCTGGATCCGCAACGGATGGTTGCCACCCGTTTTTCGTTCATCTGGATGCTTACGGAGCCTTCCGGAAGCTTCCGCGCAATCTCGGCAAAAAGTCTGCCGGGAAGCAGCACTTCGCCGGGTTCCTCAATTTGGGCTTTCACACGGGCGAAAACCGTAAGGGATCCGTCGGTGCAGGTCAGGGTGAACGATTCTTCTTCCGTGGAGAGTTTTACGCATTCCAATACCTGTGTGGCGGGGCGGGCGCTCAGCGCCCGGGTCGCGTTTACCAGCCCCGTGATTAATTCCTGTGCGGAACATTGCAGCTTCAAAACAGTCGCCTCCGTCTACCGGATAGTAGTAGTATTCTTTCTTAGTAAGTAACCGTAGTAGCAGTAGGGGGCGTGGAAAACGAGGATAACGCCGTTTTTTGAGAACCTGCCTGGAAAAATCCCCGTGGAAATCCTGTGGATTCCCCGCAGGGAAGCCGTCGTTTTTCCTTAGTGCCGTCTGCCGGTTTACGCCCCACAATCCGTTTCTCAGTTGTTTTCTCTGCAAAAAACGGGAAATCCTGCATAAGCGGTGAAAACCGGCGTCACATTTTTCTGTTTCGGCCCGGAAATCGGCGGTTCCGAAAGGGTTATCCTCACTTTCCACAGGGTAAGGAGAACCCGATGTGCATATTGCCGACGCGGAAAGATAAGGCTTTGCGAAGGCATTCCACAAAAAACGCATAAGGTTTTCCGTGGCAGAGGGTGGGAAAAGGGGGGCCTCCTTTCCGTGAATACATTATATAAAAAGGAGGCGGAATCGCATGCTTGTGCGGTTCCGCCTCTTTGCGGTTTTTGCGAATCAGGCCGATATACGGAGGGGCTTTTGCAGCCTAATCTGGCGAAGGGTCTGCGCCTTATTTACTCGTCTACCACGACGAAGCTGTTGTCCAGAAACTCTTTAATCAACTGTCGGCATTTTTCAAAATCCACCTGACGGGTGCTCATGCCAGCGTACGTGATGGGAGTCATGGCATCGTTAGCGGGCATCTGCAGGCCTTCCGGCTCCACCCCGACCAGCTGCATGGCGTAACTGACGGCCTCCAGCATATCGTTGGTGGTCATGTTGGTTACGCAAAGATTATCGGTTACGTCGCTTAACACCTGCATGGCCTGCGCCAGGGTAACGGTTTCGTACTTTTTCGCCAGGGTCGAAAGCACCGTGCGCATGCGGCGGGTTCGGCCCGCGTCTCCATCGCTGCCCACTTTACGGATTCGCATGTAGATCACGGCTGCGTGCCCGCCGAACAGGTAGGTGCCCGCGTGATCCATGCTGGGGGTGGTGGCGTCGCGTGCGATGCGGTAGCGGTTCAGGTAATCCGCTTCGGCATCGGTTACGGTAATATAAACGCCGCCCAGCGAATCGATAATGGATTGCACATTATCCATGCTGAACAGAATGTATTTATCCACCTTCACGCCGAAATGGGTGCTGATGGTTTTGCAAAGAGCTTCCGGGCCATAGTTTTTGGCAATATAGGTGATTCGTCCGATCTGGCCGTCAGGTCGCTGCACCAGCATTTCACGCATGAAAGTGGTAAACAGCAGGCGTTTGGCGCGGGTATCGAACGTGACCATCATCACGCCGTCGGTGTTGCCCAGATTTTTCGGCTTCGTTTCCCAGGTGTCCACGCAGGCCAGCAGATAGTGGTGCTGTCCTTCCAGCGCCGCGGGCAGGCTGTCGTAATCCAGGGGATAAATCGGGTTTGGGTCCTGAGCCAGCGCGGGCAGGGCGGCCAGGCACAGAAGAAGCGCAAGAACCAGACAGGTTAAACGTTTCAAAGGGGACACCTCCACAAACGAAACAATCGGCGATACCGTTATTATAACATGCGCGCGAAAGAAATGCCTGTTGCCGGAACAAATTGTTACAGCCGGGTTGCGCGCAAAGCGTACCA
>JAEWYP010000075.1 GCA_023395615.1 Bacillota bacterium | reverse complement strand
CCGTCCTTCAGGAACACGCTGGAGGTGCCCGCCACAAAAAGATCCGCGCCCGCGGCGCGCATAATGCGCGCGTTAGGCAGGCTTACGTTGCCGTCCACCTCAATTTCCGCGTCTTCCCTGCCCGCCTCGTCCAGAATGCGACGCACCGCCCGGATTTTTTCGGTCGTGGCGGGAATGTACTTCTGCCCTGCAAAGCCGGGATTCACCGCCATCACCAGCACACCATCCAGCTCGTCGGTCAGACAGCGGACCACGTCGGCGGGCGTGCCGGGGTTGAGCGCCAGCATGGGTTTGCCGCCCAAATCCCGGATGGTTTGCAGGGAGCGGGCGATATGGTACCCCGCCTCGTAATGCACAGCCACGTAGTCGCCCTCACGGATAGGGAACCACGCGATTTTCGCTTCAGGGTCCGCAACCATCAGGTGGATATCCAGCGGAATGGGCGACGCGTTGTGCAGGCGCTTACAAAAATCCACGCCCAGGGTATAGTTGGGCACAAACACGCCGTCCATCACGTCCACGTGCAGGTATTCCACGCCCGCGTCCCGCATGGCGCACAGCTGATGTTCCAAATTCATCAGGTCGGCGCACATCATCGAGGGGGCTATTTTGCTTTTCAATCTTGTTTGCTCCATGTCGGTCACCCCTTCACCGCGCCCGCCGCGATGCCCTTCACGATGTTTTTCTGCATCGCGATGTAGAAAATCACGATCGGCACGGTGGAAATCACAAACCCGGCCAGTATCAGGTTCCACTGGTTGCTGTACGTGCCGTAAAAATACTGCTGCGATACCGGCAACGTCATGGGCTGTTTGGTGCCGTACACCAGAAACGCCACCAGAAACTCGCCCCAGACCCACAGAGCGTTCAGCACCGCGATGGTCGCCATTACGGGGCGCATCAGCGGCAGCACCACGGCAAAGAACATGTGCATCCGCGAGCAGCCGTCGATGGTGGCGGCCTCCTCAATTTCCAGACTCATCCCCATGGCATAGCTGCGCACCAGAAAAATCGGCACCGGCATACCCAGCGCGATATACACCAGCAATAGCCCGATCAGGTTGCCGGTCAGCCCCAGCTGTTTTACGATGATAATCAGCGACACCATATACACCTGAAACGGCACAAACAGCGTGGACATAATCAGCAGCGTAAGCCCCGTAGCAAATTTGCTGTGCCAGCGCGCCAGCGCGTACCCGGCCAGCGCCGCCACCAGACAGGTAAGCGACGTGGTGGCGATCACCATGCCGACGCTGGTGAAAAACGACGCGGTGAAAAAGTCCTTGCCAAGCACCGTGGCATAGTTGCTCAGGTTAAAGCCTTTGGGCAGGCTCAGCGCGGAAACCATGATTTCGCTTTTATCCTTAAACGAGTTGAGCAGCACAAAGTACAGCGGCGCAACAAAAATCACCGCCAGCACCCATACCGCCAGCACCTGCGCAATGTGCGCGGCGCGGCCGGAACGAAGGTCTTTCTTCATCACAGCTTCTCCTCCCTTCTGCGCATCGCGCCGTTGAGCAGGAACGAGATCGCGGCGATCAGAATAAACAGAATCGTGGACTGCGCCGTAGCGTACCCCGTACGGTTGGCGTTAAAAGCCGTGTTATAGATCTTAAGCACCATGGTCATCGATCCGCCCGCCGGACCGCCGGAGGTCATGGTGTAGGGAATTTCAAACGTCTTCATATGCGCCGCCACCGAAAGGATCAGGCAGGTAATGATCGTTGGGGCCAGCAGCGGCAGTTTAATATCTTTCAGAACGTGGAAACCGTTCGCGCCGTCAATGCGCGCAGCCTCCAGCAGGTCTTCCGATATCCCCTGCAACGAGGAGAGGTAGATAATCATATAGTATCCGGCGCAGTTCCAGATGGCGACGATCGACAGGTAGTAAATCACGGTTTTCGGCCTGCCCAGCACCGCCACGGTCTGCATCCCGGCGGCTTTCAGCATTTCCGGCAGGGCGCTTGTGTATACGAAGCGCCATACATAGCCCACCACCAGCAGGCTCATAATATTCGGGATAAAAAACAGGGCGCGCAGCACGTTGCGCCCACGGATCGGCCCATCCAGCATCAGGGCCAGGGCAAGCGCCAGCAGATTGCTGCCCAGCACCGCCACCACCGTATACTTAAAAGTGTTGGAAATCGTGCCGATAAAGCTGTTATCCGTCAGCGCCTCGACGTAGTTGCTCAGGCCCAGCCAGTTGTAGGTCGCCTTCATGCCGTACGCGTCGGTAAACGACAACAGCAGGCTTTGCACTACCGGCACCACAAAAAATGTGCCCAGCAGCACCAGCGCAGGCGCTAGAATGGTTAGGTAAAAAGCGGCGTCTTTTCGTTTGCGGTTCATCATACTGCGTCCTTTCGGGTAAGGATCTCCCTGCCGCCGGGTACGGGCCGGGCGCGAAGGCCGCTCTCCCTGCCGGCGGATTTCTCCCGGTTCAAAATGCTGCCCGGGATGGGGATGTCCCCACCCCGGGCAGCAGATCGGTTGTACGGTTGATTACTTGCCGTCGCGCGCCTTGACCCAGAAGGTGTCCAGGTCGGCTGCCAGCTGGTCCCAGGTTTCGGTATCCAGCATCACTTTGCTGTAATCTTCCCACAGTTTGTCGGTAAACACGGAGCGCAGCACGCGGTCGCCGTAGGGGGTGAACTTGCCGCTGCTCAGGTAGCTGTTGATGTCGGAAGCGATCGGGTCGTAGGCAACGTTCACGCCGTTCACGGCGGAAGAAACCTTTACGTCGGTGCTCCAGATTTCGCCGGCTTCCGCACTGGTCATGTACTCGAGGAACTTCATGGCCATGTCCTTGTTCTTCGCGTCTTTGGTCACGCTGAGCGAAGTATCCGGGAAGGCCAGCAGCTTCGCCTGATCGGCGCTGTCAAACACCGGGATGGCGCAGATGCCCATGTTCACATTCGGGTTAGCCGTGCGGATCGCGGAGAGCGCCCAGTTACCCTGGATGTAGAAGGCCGCGCCGCCGGTGGCAAACTTGGCCGCCGCGTCGTCATAGCTCATGTTGAAGGTGTTGTCCAGATCGGAATAGCCGTACACAAATTCCTTGAGCAGATCGAAAGCCTGCTTCCATTCCGCGCTGGTGGCGAAGGTGACTTCGTCCGCGTCACGCTTGGCGCTCCAGTCCGGAATCTGGCCGTATACGGTTTCCGCGAACAGACCGATCAGGCCGATGTAAGGCACGGACAGATCCAGGCAGCCGGTCGCGAACGGGGTAACGCCGTTGTTCTTCAGGGTTTCGCAGGCGGTACGCAGTTCGGCAAGCGTGGTGGGCAGGGCGACATTGTTGGCCGCCAGCACATCCTTGTTGTAGAACATGCCGATGTAGCCGTTGTCAATCGGCATGGCATAAATACCGTCGGTGTAGGTAGCGTTGGCGCCCTTTACAGTATCCGCGTTCAGGTTGGCCAGAAAAGCCTGTCCGCTGAGGTCCGTAAGGTACTCCGGCTCAAACTCCTTCATCCACGTTACGATGTCGGGCATATCGCCGGAAGCGGCGCGGGCGCGCATCGTGGTTTTGAGCTGATCCGAGGTCATGGACTGCAGGTTGAACTCCACGTTGGGGTACTGCTTCTGGAAGCCCGCAAACAGCTCGGCGAAGGCATCCTGAGCAGCCTGTTCGTTTTTCAGAGACAGGATTTCGATGGTCACTTTATCCTCCGCAAAAGCGGAAGTGGCGACCAAGGTGCTTAGAAGCACGATGGTAAGCAGCAGTGAAACCAGCTTCTTCATACTTCGATCTCCTTTTATGGTTTAAGGGTGGGTTATTTCATGCGTACGGAAATCCGGCCGGTATCCCCGGACGCATCAAATCAGGGAAAGGGCAAGCTTCGGCTTGCTGAAAAGGTGGTCGAACACCAGGTAACATCCGCCCAGAGCAAACTGCTCTTCCGGCAGTCGCCCGCATTGCAGGTTGACCCGGATGCCAAGGTTGTCGGTAATATAGTCTTCCATCGAACGGCGGGCCGCGTCCATATAGGGGCTGTTGTCCAGCGCGGGGCTGCCGCCGACTACCACATAGGGAATCTCCAGCGTTTTAATCAGGTTGGCCAGCGCGATGCCAAAGTAGAAGCCCGCGTCCGTAAGCACGGTGTTGGCCAGTTTTTCCCCCGCGCGGGCACGGGCAACCATCTCGTCAAACTCCACGCGCTCGCGGGTTTCGCTTTCGGCGGCATAACGTTCGACCATCGCCAGTTTGCCGGCGTACACTTCCAGGCAGCCGCGGCTGCCGCAGCAGCACTGCGGGCCGTGGGGGTCCAGCGTAGCGTGGCCAATAAAGCCCGCGTTGCCTTTATCCCCGTTCATGGGACGGTTGTTCTGGTAGGCGATGCTGCCGATACCGGAGCGAACGCCTACATAGATAAAATCGCTGACCGCGTCGCCCAGGTACAGCCGCTTTTCCACCAGCCCCATCAGGTGCACGTCGTTTTTCAGGTAAACCGGCATTTGCAGGCATTTTTCCAGATCTTCCCGGAACGCCACGTTGTGCCAGCCGCGGATACGCTCGATATTCAGGCTGGTGCCGTTTACCGTATCCACCACGCCGGAAAGCCCTACGCCCGCGCCGTCGATGAGGCGGCGGGGAATGCCGGAGGATTCGATAAACGCGTTCAGCCTGCTGTGGAAATCGGCAATCAACTCGTCTTTGCCGATGTCCTGCGGGTAGGTGAGGTTTTCCCGCGCGCGAATCTGGCCCTTCATATTGGCAATGGCCAACCGCACCGTCGGAAATTCAAAGTCCACGCCAAGGGCAAAATGCCCTTCCCCGTTCAGCCCCAGCAGCGCCGCCGAGCGGCCGCCGCTGGATTCGGAGAAGCCTTCTTTAACGATCACGTTCTCCTCGCTGAGCTCCCGGATGATGTTGAGCACCGTCGGACGGCTCAGCTTGGTATGCTTCACAATTTCTTCGACCGAAATGGGAGCCAGTTTCATGATGCACTGAAAGATCAGGTACTTGTTGGCTTCCTTCAGCAGCTTCACGCTGTTGCCCTTCAATTCGCGAGGCGGTATCGTCATAATCGTTCCCTCACTTCTCATGGTGGCATTATAGCAGGCAAACTTACTTTTGTAAATACGTTTTATAAAACTTTTTTATAAAATGAGTTGAAATAAGATTCGTGTCTCTGGTATAATCGAAATAACCTCAAACGGGTCTGATCAACCCTTGATTTTTAAGAGAGAAGGCTGCCCATGCAAACACCTCTCGCCTTTCTGGAAACGCTGGCCCACAGTCTGGTGCGCGGCTGCACCGTGCGCACGCCCGGCGGCGTCACCCTGTTTACGCCGGACGGCGTGGCCAGCTACAACGCCCTGTGGCTCAGGGATTTTTCCTATATGATGGAATACGCGGGGGAAGCGGTGCGACCGAATGAAGCCGTGGGCTGCGTCCGCTTCGCCATCGGCGGCAGGCGGGAGGATGGCTGGATGCCGGATCGCATTTATGCCGACGGCAGGGCCATCTATGCGGCGGGCGAAGCGGGCAAGCCGGTAGGCCGCGCCAACCTGGATAACACCCCTTTTCTGGTCTTTATCGTTTCCGATCTGCTCCCGCGCCTGCCCGAATCCGAAGCAAAGGCCCTTTTTGCGGAATGGGCTCCGGCGCTTGCGCAGGGGTTGGCTGTGATCCCGCTAAGCCCTGCCGGACTGGTCTGGTCCGACCCGACAGACCCGCATTCCCCCTATGGTTTTACCGATACCGTTGCCAAAACCGGAGAGCTGATGATGGAATCGCTTCTGCTGTGGCGCGCGTGCCGCAAGATGGAGGCGATGGGCGCGCGCTACGCCGGCGCAGCCGATCCGCGCTGGGCGCGCATGGCTGAGGCGATCGAGCGGAACCTGAGCCGCCTGTACGACGCGAACAGCGGCATGTACCTGGCCGCCACGCAGGACTGTGCGCAGATCGACATCTGGGGCAACGCCTACCTGCTTTACATCGGTTTTCCCGCGAGCATCGCAGAAAAAACAATTTTGCAGTATCTTGCGAAGCATGTGATGGATTATACTTATCTGGGGCAAATCCGGCACCTCCCCCGCGGGGAGTACTGGCAGCGGCTGCTGATTGATGTGCCGCAGGAAACCTACCAGAACGGCGCGTACTGGGCGACCGCCACGGGCTGGGTTGCGTGGTGTTTGCATCGCTCCGCACCGGAGGCGGCCGCCCGGCTGCTGAACGACGCGGTTACCTGCTTCCGTACGGACGGTTCTTACGAGTGCGTAAACGAAGGCTACCGCAAGCTGCCCAGTTTTGTGGTGAGCACCACCAATACGCTGGGCGGCTTACGCCGCATCCTCGCCGAATCCCCCGCATTTTCCAATCGCTTGGAGGCTGTTAAATGAACACGCTTTTTCGTACCGATCGTATCCGCCGCACGGTGAACGACCTGCTGGGGCTGGTCTATGAAAATTCCGCCGACGTGGCGCTTACGTGGCTGCCCGGCTACTACGCGTCTCCCGCCGACGCGGCACGCGACCTGCCCGGCGCCGAACCTTTTCCCGCCGACCGGGTATGGGGCGGCCGTAACGGGTACGCCTGGTTTCACGGCGAGGCAATTTTGCCCGCTTTGCGCCCGGGTACGCGCGCGGAACTGCTGGTGACCACCGCGGACGGGGAACGCGAGGATACCGCCCGTCTCTCCGGGTTCGTGGGCGCTCCCGTTTCCCGCTGGGATTTGATGAACCCGCAGTTCATGCTGTTCGTGAACGGGCAGCTTTCGCAGGGGCTGGATGTGCACCATCAGGCCGCCGTTTTGCAGCCGGATGCTTCCGGCCGCGCCGTGATCGACCTGCAGGGGTACGCGGGCATGACCGACCGGCGCTGTGTGCTGCACGCCTGCGTTGCCGTGGCGCGTACCGATGTGCGCGCCCTGTACTACGACCTGCTGACCGCGCTGGAAGCCGCCGAAACAATGGATGAAAACGACCCGGCCCGGCCCGCGCTGCTGAACAGCCTCAACGAGGCTTGTTCCATGCTGGATTTGCGGGTTCCCGGTTCCCCGGCGTTTCAGGCCGAGCTGCAAAGCGCCTCCGCTTACCTGGCCCGAACCGTTTATACCGGCTCGCACAGCGACTTGACCGCCGTCTGCGTGGGCCATTCGCATATCGACGTGGCGTGGTTGTGGGATCACGCCCAGACCCGGCTGAAAACGCGGCGCACCTTTTCCACCGTTTTGCGGCTGATGGACGAGCACCCCGATTTCACCTTCTTCCATTCCACCCCCCAGCTTTTCCGGTGGCTGAAGCGCGACGACCCCGATCTGTATGAAGGGGTAAAGCGCAGCGTGGCTGAAGGCCGTTTTGAGCTGGACGGCGCGATGTGGCTGGAAGCGGACTGCAACATCCCCTCCGGCGAATCCCTGATCCGGCAGATCGTATACGGCAAGCGCTTCCTGCGCGAGGAGTTTGCCACCGAGTGCGAGGTGCTGTGGCTGCCCGACGTTTTCGGCTACAGCGCCGCTCTGCCGCAGATTCTGGCGCAGACCGGCATCCGCACCTTCGTCACCACCAAAATCAGCTGGAACATGCTCAATAAAATGCCTTATGACACGTTCGAATGGCAGGGCATCGACGGCAGCCGCGTGCTCACCTACTTTATCACCACCACCGACCCCAAGCAGGAGGACGGCAGTTTCGGCACCACCTACAACGGGATGCTACACCCCGCCGCCATCGCGGGCGGCTGGAAGCGCTACCAGCAGAAGGAATTGAACCACAATATTCTGGTGGCCTACGGCTACGGGGACGGCGGCGGCGGCCCGGATGAGGAAATGCTGGAAAAAGGCGAGCGTCTGCAACGCGGCATTTCCGGCTTCCCCCGGGTGGAACTGGGGCATGTACGCCCGTTCTTCCGCGCCCTGCACGAAACGGTAGACGGAGCCAAATACCTGCCCACCTGGGTGGGCGAGCTGTACCTGGAGCTGCATCAGGGCGCGTACACCTCCGCCGCCGCGATGAAGCGCAATAACCGTACGGCGGAGCGCGAGCTGTTTACCGCGGAGTGGCTGCAAACGGCGGCTGCTTTGCTTCGTGGAGCGCCCTACGCCGCCGGGCGGTTGCACGAAGCGTGGGAAACGCTTCTGCTTAACCAGTTCCACGATACTCTGCCCGGTTCCTGCATCGGTAAAGTGTACCAGGATGCGAAAGCCCAGTTCGACGGCCTGTTTGCCTGCACCTCAGCCTGCCGGGACGAAGCCGCGCGGGCCCTGTGGGGTACCGGCGCGCGGCTGGTAACGTTGAACGGCTGCGCGTTCCCGCGCGAAGACCTGCTGCTGCTGCCGCAGGGTCAGGCGGTTGAACATCAGCCATATCAGGCGACCGCCGGCGGTACCCTTTGCGTCACGCCGTCCGTTCCCGGGTTAGGGTGGGCGCCGCTAAAGACGGTCGCGGTTTCCTTGGAGGAAGGCGTTGCTGCTCGCCCGGTCGCGGCAAGCCAGTCCATACGGCTGGAAACCCCGTTCTTCCTGCTGGAGATCGACGAAAACGGCGAGCTGACCCGCGTGCTGGACAAGCGCGCCCAACGTGAAGTGCTGCCGCAGGGCGAACACGCCAACGTGTTGTTGGCCTTCGATGATCGCCCTTACCATTGGGATACCTGGAACATCGACATGTATTACGAGGAACGGCAATACCCTGTGAACGGCGACGTTACCGTGTTCTCCCCCGTTTCCGGCCCGGTTTTTGAAGGGATTACGGTGGAAAAACGCTTCGGCCGCTCCCTGTTGCGGCAGGAAATCCGCAGTTATCACGCCGTCCCGCGTATCGACTTTATCACGCGCGTGGACTGGCGTGAGGATGCCACGGTGCTGAAGGTTGCCTTCCCGGTGGATATCAACGCGGATTTTGCCACGTTTGATATCCAGTGCGGCAGTGTGCGCCGCCCCACCCACCGCAACACCAGCTGGGACACGGCCCGTTACGAGGTGTGCGCCCACCGTTGGGCCGACCTGTCCGAAGGGGATTACGGCGTATCGCTGCTCAACGATTGCAAATACGGGTACGACGCGCAGGGGCATACCCTGCGGCTGACGCTGTTGAAAGCGGGGATGGCCCCCGACCCGACGGTGGACCGGGGCGAACACGACTTTACCTATTCGCTGTTCCCTCACGCGGGCGCGTGCGGCGCGGCGACCAACGACATGGCCGCGCGCCTGAATCGCCCGCTGGATGTGGTGCAGGCCGCCGAAGCGCACGCGCCGGGCAGTCTGCTTACCCTGACCGGGGCGGATATCGCGCTGGACGCGGTGAAAGCCACCGAAGACGGCGACGGCTGGATCGCCGTACGCATGCACGAGCAGAACAACACACACGCACACACCGTTCTCACGGCAGGCTTCCCCCTGGAGGCCGCCGCCGCGTGCAACCTGACGGAGGAGCAGCGCACACCGCTCGCCGTGTGCGACAGCGCCGTAACGCTTGCTTTCCGCCCGTTTGAAATTAAAACTGTGCTGCTGAAACCCAAGGCAGCGTTGCTGTCGGAGGGTCAGGCATGAACGAACAGTATCGGATCGGGATCGACATCGGAGGCACCAAGGTAAACGCGGGGCTGGTGCGGGAAGACGGCTCCATCGTAGAAAACCGGGTTTTTTCTTCCGCCGGAGCCACCAAAACCGCGGATTTCGCGGACCGGGTCTGCGCCAGCGTACGGGAACTGCTGGAGCATAACGGCGTATCGCTGGATCAGGTATCCCATATCGGCGCGGGCATCCCCGGCACGGCCAATCCCCGGCAGGGGATGGTGGAATACAGCTGCAACCTGTTTGGCACCGACGTGCCGCTGGGTGCCTATTTACACGACCGCCTGCACCGCGACGTGCTGATCGTGCAGGACAGCTGGGCGGGCGCGTGGGCGGAGCACCGCTTCGGCGTGGGGCGCGGCCACGGCGATATGCTGTGCGTTACCGTCGGCACAGGCATCGGGTGCGGCGTCATTCTCAACGGCAAAGTTTATGCCGGGGCCATGCACACAGCAGGCGAGCTGGGGCATATTCCGGTCGAATGGCAGGGCCGCCCCTGCGGCTGCGGCCGGCGCGGCTGCCTGGAAGCCTACGCCAGCGGCAGCGCCATCTGGGCGCAGGCCCGCGAACGCTTCCCCCAGAAACTGGTCGGCCGCCAGCAGCGTACCGAAACGGTGTTCAAGCTGATCGCCGAAGGCGACCCGGAAGCGCGCGCGCTGCTGGATGAATGCACCGAGAAGCTGGCCTACGGTCTGGCGATCATGGTGGATATCCTTTCTGTGGATACCATCATCATTTCCGGCGGGCTGAGCGCCCACAGGCAGCTGATCATCGACCCGTTGCGGGAACGGATTCTAGCCTTTGGTTATCCCTCCTGGACACGAAAGAACAGCCTCACCGTTCTGCAGGCGGGGCTGGGCAGCAACGCCCCGATGGTGGGCGCGGCATTTTTAACGCTGGAAGACATGCAGGCTGCCTCCGCAACCTGACCGAAAACAGAAGACGTTGCTTTCCCAACCGGTTTCTGTACGGTGATGGAAAGGATGAATACGCTTGGTCATTTTTACGAAGCCAATCCCCCGCCCCGCACTTTGGGGCGGTACGCTGATCCGGGAGTATTTTCGCTATCCGGATTTCCCGGACGGTATCGGCCAAAGCTGGTCCTTCAGCGCCCAGGAGGGCGAGGAGCAGAGCAACCTTATCGAAGGCGGCACCTATGCCGGGCAAACGCTAATCTGGCTGTGGCAGAACAAACCGGAACTGTTTGCCAGCCGGTATTCCCGCTTCCCCGTCATTATCTCGCTGGTCGCGCCGATGTACGATTTGAGCCTGCAAATCCATCCGGACGACCAGATGGCGGCGGAAGCGGGCTATCCCACAGGTAAAAACGAAGCGTGGTATTTTCTGGAGGCGGAAGAGAACGCAAACATTGTGTACGGGCAGACCGCCAGAGATGAAGCCGAACTTCGAGAGCGAATCTCGAAAGACGAATGGGACGCGCTGATGCTGCACCTGCCCGTGAAAAAAGGCGATTTTGTCTACCTGCCGGCAGGCATCGTACATGCGCTGAAAAAGGGCAGCATCGTCTATGAAATACAGCAGGCGACGGATATTACCTATCGGTTTTACGATTACCACCGCAGGGACGCGCAGGGACGCGAACGGCCCCTGCAACCGGAACAGGCCATACGTTGCGTGCATTACGACCTGACCCGGAAGGATGCGCATCCGGCTCCCGCTTATGTGCGGATGGAAAACCTGACCGTAACCACCTGGGTGGATAACGACAGCTTCTGCGTACGCCGCTACGAAATCACCGGCCCGCAGACGCTCCGCTTCCCCCGGTACGCGCTGATGACCTGCGTGGCGGGCAGCGGCAGTGTGGACGGCATCCCGTTCCACATTGGGCAGAGCTTTCTGATCACCGTCGGTTCCTGTGTGCGTTTCGAAGGGGAAACCACCCTGCTTTGCACCGGCGAAGGGCCGGGCGGCAGCGTGGTATATCCGGTGTAAGGTCGCGGGGCGCGGATATAGCGAATCCCACCCCTCACGATTAACCCTCCTCGGATACGGCGGGATTCCTTGCCGTGCATTCCTCGAACCCGCGCTTTCAGAGGAAAACCACATAAAGATACAGCCATCAGGGGCGGAAGCATATATACGTGTATGCTCCCGCCCCCGATGGCACCGTAACGATGAAAAAGACATTTTACATCAATCCGTTGCACGCCTCCCGGTTGGCGCAGGTTACACTTTGCCGGGATAGACATAGCAGAGCGGCGCGTTTTCATCCAGCCGGATCGTTTCACCGTTGATCCGCAGGGTAAGCACAACGGGGGTTTTGCGCGTCACCGTCGCACCTGTTACGCGCCCATCCCGAAAGGCAAACGAAACCACCGTGCCATGTGGCGCGCGCAGGCCGCGAACCTCCCCGTTTCGCCATGCTTCCGGCAGGGCGGGCAGCAGCGCGATTTCGTTCCTGTCGGCCTGCGCCAGCATTTCCGCAATAGCGGCGCAGGAGCCGAAGTTGCCGTCGATCTGGAAGGGCGGATGGGCGTCCAGAAGGCTACAGTAACTTCCGCCGTCGGAAAGATTGTATTCCGTGCCCGCCGCTACGGGTTTTAACTGCCTGCGCAGCAGAGTAAGCGCATGGTCCCCGTCACCAAGCCGCGCCCAAAGCGCCGTTTTCCAGGCAAGGCTCCAGCCGGTACCGTCGTCTCCGCGCAGGAGCAGCGAGCGGCGGCAGGCTTCGGCATCCGGCGTTCCGGGCCGGATCGCGTGTCCCGGATACAGTCCGTACAGGTGCGATACATGCCGATGGCGGGGTTCCGGCTCGGGGTATGGCTGCTCCCATTCCAGCATTTGCCCCCCGGGGCCGTTCTGGCGCGGAGCCAGCCCGGCAAGCGCGGCCTGTACCTCCACGGCCATGGGTTCCGTTATTTTCAGCGTTTCGAGTGCCTCCAGATAACTGCCGAACAATTCCCGCAGGATTTCCGTGGTCATGGTTGCGCGGCGCGCAACTTTGCACGTTTTCCCCTCGTATGTAAACACGTTTTCCGGCGAAGTCGCGGGCGCTACGGTCAGGTAGCCGTCTCCGTCGGTTGTCGCCACATCCAGATAAAAACGTATCGTATCCCGCAGCACGGGCAAGGCGCGGTCCCGTAAAAACGCGGGGTCCTCCTGATAACGCCAGTGTTCCATCAGGCTGCGGCACAACCAGCCCAGCGCCATCGGCCAGAAAGCGCATCCGGCAAACCCCTTGTACTGCTCGCCCACGGGGTTGGTAAGCCGCCAAAGGTCGGTATTATGGTGTGCCACCACGCCGCGCGCGGCGTAATGGACCCGCGCGGTCTCCCGCCCGGTCTGGCACAGTCCGTCCACCAGGTCAAACAGCGGTTCGCACAGCTCCGGCAGCGCAACCTGTTCAGCCGCCCAATAGTTCATTTCCAAATTGATGTTCAGGGTAAAGTTGCAGCTCCAGATGGCGCGCAAATCCTGATTCCAGATTCCCTGCAGGTTTGCCGGCTGTCCACCGGGGCGGGAGCTGGCAATCAGCAGGTAGCGCCCGTAATGAAACAGCAGCGCGAACAGCGCCTGATCCTCCGCCTTTGGTTCGTACAGGCGCTCGTCGGTAGGCCGGTCGTCCCGGTCGTCGCCCAGCGTAAACTCCACTCGATCGTACAGGGCGCGGTGATCGGAGATATGCGCGCAAAGCGCCTGTTCCCACCCAATCCCGGTAAGCGCTTCCCAGTCCTTTTCGCACAGCGCTTTTTCATCGCGCCCGTTTTGCCAGGGTTGGTTGCGATCCCCGTTAAAACTGGTGCGTGTCACAAGGCGGATTTCCAGCATGTCCGCTCCGGTCACGATCAGCGCCCCGTTTTCCGCCGTCAGCCGTCCGCCATTTACAACAGCGTGTACCTGCGCGCGGCAACGCATGCCGCGCTTTTCGGGCGTATCCCAATACCGCACGGGATCGTCGCAGTCCAAATAGCTGGGCACAACCTGCGACGGAGCCAGCACGTCCAGCGTAAGCAGTCCCTTGTCTGTGGAAACGCTGTGCCGAAGCTGGCTTTGCAGGGTAACGCGCAGGTTCAGCGCACCGGCCCTGTCTGCCGTAATCCGTACAAACAGCGCCTGCGCCGGGTAAGAAACGAACGTTTCACGTCGGAACCCCACGCCGCCGATTCGGTATTCCGTGCGGTGCACCCCGTCCCGAAGCGATAATTCCCGGTAGCCATACTCCGCCGAGCTTTCGTCCGTATGCTCCAGCAATAAATCCCCCAGGGGCAGGTAGCTTTGGGTGAAGCCGCCCAGCATTTCCTTTTCAATCATCGTCTGCGCTTCGTTCAGGCGACCGGCCAGCGCCAGCCGCCGTGCCTCCGGGTAAAAAGCCGCCGCACCCGGGCGGTTCGTATCCGCCGGATAGCCGGACCAGAGGGTTTCCTCGTTCAGCGCGATGCGCGCGGTTTTAGCGCCGCCCAGCTCCATCGCCCCAATCCGTCCGTTGCCAAGCGGCAACCCCTCCTCCCAATGGGCGGCAGGCTGCCGGTACCATAACCGATGGGCCATCGATACGTCTCCTTATTCCGGTATGCCGCGGTATTCCAGCGGGCTTAAACCGGTTTCTTTTTTAAATGCGCGGGAAAAATAACACTGATCCTCGTACCCCACCAGTTCGCCAATCTGCTTTACGGTAAGCTCCGGCTTGTATTTAAGGCAATACCGTGCCTTCGCCATGCGAGCGTTGGTCAGGTACCGCACCGGAGACATCTCACAGTATCGCTGAAACAGCTTCGTAAGGTGGCTCTGGCTGTAGCCCAGGTTTGAAGCGATCAGGTTCAGGTTCACGTTATCGCCCAGGTGTTCGTTCAGATAGTTCTTCAGCGCCTCCACCACCTGCTGGGGAGCCTCCGCCATCCTGTCGGCGGAAAAAGCCTCCTCGTATACGCGGTTTTGCCGCTGCAGTTCCGTATACACATGCGAAAGCGCGTCCTTCAGTTCCTCCGGGTCCACAGGTTTAAGCAGGTAGGCCGTCACCCGCAGGGCTATGGCCTTCTGTGCGTACTCAAACTCCGAATAACCGCTTACGATGATAAACTGCGCGCCGGGCAACTGATCCCGAAGCGCTTCGATCAGCTCGATTCCCCCCATCTGGGGCATCCGCAAATCGGTAATTACCAGGTCCGGCAGCTGTGCTTCCGCCATCTGCAGCGCCTGCAAACCCGTTTGTGCCTGTGCAACCACCTCAAACGCCTGCGATGTGCGCGTTACCATGCGCGCAAGGTTGGCCAGCTGGGGGCTTTCGTCTTCTGCAATCAGGACTTTAAAGATGGGCTGGCTGATAGTGACGCCCTCCTTTCCCTTCCGATCATAGTGAAGCTTCCGGTCGCCCGGGAGCGGATTTCAAACAGCGCGTCGCTACCGGCAAACAGTTTCCAGCGCGCGTAAACGTTCAATACCCCCATGCCGCCGATCTGGCTTTCCGGCATTTCCGGGCTGCGATCCAGCGCAACCATCCCTTCTCGAATTTCCTTCAGCGCCTTTTCGGAAAAGCCGGGTCCGTTATCGATGATCCACACGCGCCAGCAGTCCGGCACCACCTCGCCCACGATTTGCAGTTTCCACGGCGGGGCGCAGTCGATGCCATACTTGAGCGCGTTTTCTACAAACGGCTGGATAATCAGGCGCGGTACAGGTTCGTCCAGCAGGGATTCCGGCACATCAATGCTGTAGGTAAAATTATTTTCATATCGGATTTGCATACAGTACAGGTACTGGGTAACGTATTTCAGTTCTTCCCGCAGGGTAGTCATGGGTTCGGACCGGGTGATGTAGCGCATCATCCCCGTAAGCGATCGGCACATAGCGTTTACGTCGTCGGGGCGGCCCGCGTCGGTCAGGGCGATAATGCTGGAAAGCGTGTTGTAATAAAAATGCGGGTTAATCTGCGCCTGCATGGCCAGGTTACGGGATTGCAGTGCCTGCTGCTTGGTGGCGATCAGCTGGTTCAGGGAAGCGTTTAACTGCCTGCGCATCTGCTGAAAGCTGTCGTTTAAACTGTCAATCTCGCGGTAGCCGCCCAGAATATCCTGCTCCTCGTTTTCCAGCGAGTGCACGTCCGTAGCGTTCATGCGGCGGCTTAACGCCAACAGCGGACGGGAGAACCGGCGCGACGCCAGCGCCGCGAACAGGGCGATCACCGCCACCATCACCAGCGAAAGCCCCAGGATCATCGTAAGCAGCATTCTGGCCGGCTGCAACACCGCGTGAGCCGATCGTTCCACGATGTATGTCCATCCCGTATAGTCGGAGGCAATTGGGTATGCTACCGTGCCCTCAACGGCCCCATCGCGCAGGGCCTGCGCATGCGAAAGCGTCTGCGCGTCCCCATCGAAGGGGTAAACCAGCTGTCCGTCGGCATCCAGCACATATATGTTTTCATCCTGTTCCTTCAGCGCCAGCACGCTCTGAAAAATGATGGAGCAGTTTTGCACGGTTTCCACAAAACCGAGTGGTTCGCGGCTTTTTCCCCGCCGCAGGCGCACCAGCGACAGGTAATACTGCGGTCTCGAAGCGGTGGAACCGAGCGTGGTGCTTACATAAGCGTGCGTCAGCGTTTTATAGCCGTCCGCCGCCAGTGCCGGGGCGTACCATGTTTGGTTCTTCAAATCGATCCCGGATTTCACCACGCTGGTCGCGCCGACGCTTACACAATTTCCGGCCATGTCGTACAGGTTTACACGGAACACCGGCAGGTTGGTGCCGTTCACGGCCACGAACAGGTTGGCCAGTTCCGCCAGCGCTTGATAACGCTGCCAAACGGCCACGCTGTCCGTACCCTGTGTGGGCATGGCTTCGTTAATGGTATTTTCCAGCTTGCTCTGCGTACGGCTGATATACACCAAATCCACCGAAACGTCGTCCATATCGCGCACGGCGTCGTCCGTGCGCTGCCGGATCGATTCGGTCAGGGTGTTCAGCCGGTCGGTTTCCTGTCCGATCAGGATACGCGAGGTATACACGTAAAACACTGCGGAAAAAACGATCACCACAATCAGCGAAATCGCCAGATATGATCGATTCAGCCGCGTTCGCATGGAGGTTTTTCTCATCGTTTCAACTCTCCCGGGCGACATTTCTTTCCCCATCATAACACGTTTCAGACCCCCTCGCAACGGCGGCGACCGTTCTGAGGGCAAGGAAAATATGTCCAAAGAATGCGATAAAAATTGCATAGACGAAACGTTACGAAATCGATATTCTATAGAAAAATTCTACAAGGAGGAATCGGGAAATGAAAAAACTGTTGGCTTTGCTTCTCTGTCTGGCTCTCACGCTGTCCCTGGCAACCTTCGCGGCGGCCGAAACCGCCACACAGGACTTCAAGGGTGAAACCCTGTCTATTCTGGTCTCCGCAGGCTGGATGGATACCCGCTACGACGCCACCATCGCGCGCTTTGAGGACACGTACGGCGTTACCGTGGATCTTCAGACCGTGCCTGCCGACCAGTACAGCGATCTGCTGCAAAGCAAGCTGACGACCGGCACCTGCGCCGATATCTTCTGGATCCAGTCCAACCCCTTCGCGATCGATTCCGTCATCGTGGATCCCGCCAAGTATTGCATCGACTTCACCGGTGAAGCCTGGCAAAACGTGATGCCCGCTACCCGGCAGGCCAGCTGCATCAGCGGCGGCAAGCTCTACGGCCTGCAAATCTGGCACAACAGCCCCGAATACGTCATGGTGTATAACAAGACCCTGTTTACCGAAATGGGCCTCACCGTACCCACCACGTACGACGAACTGCTGGCGGTTTGCGACAAGCTCAGCGCAGCGGGCATTACCCCGTGGTTTATCCCCGGCGCGGACGGCTGGCAGGAGCAGCTGGCGTTCTTCCAGATCGGCGGCGTATACGAAGCTGCGACCCCCGGCCTGTACGATGCGCTGAACAACAACACCGCAACCTTCGCCAACAACGAAACCATGCTGAAAGCGCTTAACCAGTTCAAAGAGCTGAGCGATAAGGGCTACTTCGGCAAAGACTGGATCGGCACCAACTCCACCAACATGGCCAACGATTTCGGCGACCGCAAGATCGCCATGGCCATGGCCAACTCGTCCTACATCAAGCAGATTGCGGACGACACCGGCTCCAAAGACGAGTACGGCCTGTTCCTGATCCCGCTGGCGGACAACACCTATTATCCCACCAACCCCGCCGGCCCCACCATGTTCGGTTATTCCGGCGCCAAGGACGTAAACCTTGTGAAGGCGTTCTTCAACTTCGTATGCACCAAAGACAGCCTGCAAGAAATTCTGGACAATTCTCCCGCCTATACCAACCTGGACGTGAACGTGGAGATCAACCAGCATTGGCTGCCCGCGGAGAAGGAATTTGTAGACGCGATTCCCACCGAAAAGATGGCTTACTCCGTGCTGCAGACCGGCACCAAGTACACCAATGATTACTGGATGCAGTTCGGCAGCGACATGGTCGCCATGTGCAGCAACCAGATGACCGCCGAACAGGTGTTGGAGAACATGGACGCCAACCGTGCCGCGGCTGCCAAGCTGGCGAACGACCCCGCATGGGCAAAGTAATGTAAACCCGTTTCCCGTTACGACGGGAAAGCCTGTGGCCAGCCGAACCGTTGTGCTCTTTTGCGAAGCGGTTCGGCCCGGCCGTGGCGGGCGGCACCGCGCCAAGGCTTTCGGCCAACCCTGGCGTATTTTTTACCCCGCAGCGACCTGCGAAATTCATCCGGGAGGCGCCGCATGAACACCCGAAAAATCTACCCACAATGGTTCCTGATCGCACCCATCACGCTGTATGTGCTTTTTTGTCTTCTGCCCGGTCTGCTGGGCGTACTGCTTTCTTTTACGGATTGGACCGTGCGAAGCGCGGGCAATATCCATTTTGTCGGGCTTCAAAATTTCATTGATATTTTTACCTGCAGCAACGTGCATTATGCGCAGGGGATCGTAAATACCCTCAAATTCACGATCATCTCCAATATTGTCAAGCTGATTCCCGCACTGCTTCTTGCCGTGATGTTAAGCGGCAATCTCCGTGGCCGTAACCTGTACCGTACCGTGCTGTATATGCCCTCCATTCTCCCGTTTTTAATCATCGGCCTGGTCTTTAACGCCATCCTCTCCTACAACGGATTGCTGAACAACTCGTTTGCTCAACTGGGGCTGGAAAACTGGCAGCAAAAATGGCTGAGCGATCCCAACATCGTCTGGGTTTCTATTTTCGGGGTGGATGCCTGGCGCGGCATCGGCTATGTAATGACGATCTTTCTGGCGGGTATTAACGCGATCCCGCACAGTTATTATGAAGCCGCCGAAATCGACGGCGCAAATTTTTGGCAGAAGCTTCGGCATATCACACTGCCTATGCTTTCCGGCGCGATTACGATTAACCTGGTGTTCGGTATCACCTACGGCCTGAAGGTATTTGATGTGATCTACGTGCTCACCAACGGCGGCCCGGGCCGCGCCACCGAAGTGATGACCACCTATTCCTATCAGCTTTACGCGCAAGGCAATTATGGCATGTCCACCGCGATGAACACCCTGCTGATGGTACTGTCGCTCACTATCGGGCTTTTGATTGTGCGCAGCATGACGAAAAAGGAGGTGCAGCAGTAATGAGCATCACGCGTTCCGTGCCCCGGCGAAACCTGCGCGCACGTCCCTGGCGGCGTTACCTTTGCACGGCGCTGAAACAGCTGCTTAGCATCCTGCTTTGTCTGATCGTGCTGATCCCATTTTATCTGGTGCTGGTCAACGCGTTCAAAACCAAAGGCGAGTCCGCGCGCATGAATATTGCGCTGCCCACGGAATGGCATTTTGAAAACTTTTCTCAGGCAATAGAAAAAGGCAAGCTGGTACAGGGGTTTTTCAACAGCCTGCTTTATGCGGGCGCCAGTTCCTTCGTGGGCGTCATGATCAGCGCGATGGCCGCGTTTGTAATGTGTCGCAAACGCACGCGCGTCAATCGAAGCCTGTTCTATTTTATCCTGTGCGGACTGTTTTTCCCCGTAAACTATGTCACCCTGATTCAGGTGCTCAACTTCTTTGGGTTGAACAATACCCGGGTTGGGCTGGTGTTGGTGTACACTGCCGGGATGATCCCGTTTTGCGTGTTCGTCATGCGCAACTTCGTGCTGACCGTGCCGGTGGAACTGGACGAGGCCGCCGTACTGGACGGCGTCGGACCCCTGCGGTTGTTTTTCAGTATCGCCACGCCCCTGCTGAAGCCGGCGATCATCACCTGCTTCCTGTTGCAGTTTATGGGGGTTTGGAGCGATTTTCTCACACCGCTGTACATCATTTCTACCAGCAAGCTCTGGCCGATGAACCTTGGCGTATACAACTTCTTCGGTAAATATCAGTCCTACTGGAACCTCGTTTTCGCGGACATTCTGCTTACCATCATCCCGGTGATTGCGCTATACTTACTGGGCCAGCGCTATATTATCAGCGGCATGACCAGCGGCGCGGTGAAGGAGTAAATGAATGCGTATTGATCATCCGGCCCCGTGGGCCACTCGCCTTTCTTTTCCGCACGATGCCAAGGCCATGCAAGCCCCGTATGTTTTTACCGACGGGCAGGGCGAATACCTCCGGTTGGAGCGCGTAACCTTTGAAGAAAAGCCGCTTTTCCATACCGTGGTGGATGGCGAGCCGGTCACCCAAACCAAATTAACCGCCAACGGCGAAGTTACGGAGATTATCAACGCCCGCCGGGTGCCCAGCCGCACAGTTCGCCGGGTTACCCTGCGCTTCGCCTGCGGCGAAAACGAGTTGTTAACCGGGCTGGGCCAGCACGAAGATGGCGTATACGATTATCGGCATCGCACAGAATACCTGTACCAGAACAATATGATTATCGCGATCCCCTTTCTGCTGTCCAGCGCGGGGTATGGGGTGCTGATCGAAGCCGAGTGCGCCATGCGTTTTACCGGAGAACCGGGCGGTTTTACCTTCACGCTGGAGGCGGTGGATGATTTCAGCTTTGTGGTGCTGCGAGGCGCGGACGGCGCGGCCGTACTGCGTCGGCTTGCCGAAATCACAGGCCGCACCCGCCTGCTGCCCCGGTGGGCGTATGGCTACGTGCAATCCAAAGAACGGTATCACAGCGCCGAAGAGCTGACCGATACCGCGCGGCGTTTCCGGCGCGACGGACTGGGGATGGATTGCCTGGTACAGGACTGGTACACCTGGAAACCCGGTCTCTGGGGTGATAAAACACCGGACGCAAGCCGTTTCCCCTCTGTTGCGGAACTGGTGAACAGCCTGCACCGGCTGGATACGCACCTGCTGGTATCCATCTGGCCCAACATGGCCAAAGGCAGCGCGGACCTTGCGGAGTTTCAGCAGGCCGGCAAACTGTTGCCCAACAGCGATACCTACGATGCTTACGACCCGGATGCGCGCGCCCTGTATGCCAGCCAGTGCGAACGGTTTTGGGGCGCTGGCGGCGTAGACGGCTACTGGTGTGATAACGCCGAACCCTTTTCCGACCCGGACTGGAACGGCGAAAACAAACGCCCGGATGAAGTGCGTTATGCGCTGGTTACCGGGGCCGCCGCGCGCTCCATCGATGAGACCCGGCTAAACAGCTACGCGCTATACCACGCGCAGGGTATGTTTGAACACTGGCGCAGGAACCATCCGGACAAGCGGCTGGTTAACCTGACCCGTTCCGGCTACACAGGCGTGCAGCGGTACGGTACAGTGCTTTGGAGCGGCGATATCAGTGCCCGTTGGGATGTGCTTCGCAACCAAATTGCCGAAGGCCTCAAAATGGCGATGAGTGGCGTATCCCACTGGACGCTGGACGCAGGCGGCTTTTTCGTGGTGAAGGACGCTTACGACAAGCGCGGCTGCGAGTGCGCGGGCGTAACAAAAAAGCTTTGGTTCTGGAACGGAGAGTATAACGACGGGGTGGACGACCCGGACTACCGGGAGCTGTACGCCCGCTGGCTTCAGTACAGTTGTTTTTTGCCCATGTTCCGCAGCCACGGTACCGATACCCCCCGCGAACCGTGGCACTTCGGCCACCCGGGTGACGCCGCATACGACGCGGTCGCGGGCGCGATTTCCCTGCGATACCGGCTGTTGCCTTATGTGTACGCCACGGCCGCCCAATGCTGGTTTACCGGCGATCCGATGCTTCGCAGCCTACTGACGGTTTTCCCGGAGGACCGGGCCGCGTGGCCCGTGTGCGACAGCTTTCTGCTGGGCGACGCGTTGCTGGTGAAGCCCGTAACGAAACCCCTATCAGAGGGGGGCGGCCGTACAAACGTGTATCTGCCCGCGGGTACGGGCTGGTACGACTGGCACACAGGCGCGTATTCCGCGGGCGGGCAGACCGTTACCGTCGATACCCCGCTTCGTATTCTCCCTGTTTTTCTGCGGGCGGGCGCGGTGCTGCCTCTGGCCAGCGGCGGCACATGCGAACGGGAGATTGCGCCGCTGGGAGACACCCTGCTGGTCGCAACCGGCGCTGATGGTGGCGGCTGGCTCTACGGTGATGCGGGAGACGGCTACGAATACGAAACCGGCGTTTATACCCGTGCACGTCTCACGTGGAATCAGCAGACCCAAACCCTTACCCTTGGCAAGGCCGAAGGCTCCGCGGGGCTGGCGGCGCAATTTACCCTTCGCTTCCTCGCCCCCGATGGAACCGAAACACGGCAAAGCGTTCGGTATACGGGTGAGGAAATCGCCGTTCGCCGTGAAGCGGCGGTGGAATAATTAACCATTTCAATCACAGATTAACGGCGCGGTTCACCCGCTGCCAAATGGAGGAAACCGTTATGAAAAAGGCCATGGAAATGAAACTGGTCGTTCGCCCCGTGATCGGCTGCCTGATGCACACCCATTTTTGGGAAGGTCCCTGCCGCGCGGGATACCGCGAAGACATGACCACCGAAGCGGAAACCGCCTCCGCCGACAAGTTGTTTGCGGCGGCAAAGGCGACGCTTGCGGGAGTACAGGCGCAGGTGGAGCTGCTGCCCGCGATTGATGCGCGTTACTACGAGGATTTCGTGGTGCCCCAGCCGGTGTTTGACCAGATCGACGAGCGCATCGGCGAGGTGGATGTTCTTTTGACCATGAACTGGCGCATCCCCAAGCTGGAGCGCTACCGTAAGCCGGTGGTGATTCTGCAAAACGGCAACGAAGGTATCGATTTTGCGGCTTACTGCCGTTCCATCGGTCTGGAAGCCTATGTTTGCATGGACCTGCAGGATTTAAACGAGATTCTCCACCTGTTGTGGGTGCGCAAGGCCGTGGCAAACACCCGCGCGCTGGTGCTGACCGCCGGCGGGCAACCCACCTTCGGCATCCAAAGCCTTATCCGCGACCCGGAACTGATCCGCCAGAAATACGGCATGGAAGTTGTGAAACTCCCCTTTACCAGCATCTTCCCCTATATGGATCAGATCACCGACGAAGAAGCGGAACCCGTAGCGCAAAAGATGCTGGCGGGGTCTGCCGAAACCAAAGTAAACACCAAATGGTTCCTCAACGACATCAAATACTATCTGGCCGCGCATAAAATGATGGAGCATTACGGCTGCAACGCATTCTCCACCGCCTGCCACGAGCTGTGCACCTCCGAAATCCCGCAAAATCGCAAGTTTACCCCCTGCGTGACCCACAGCCTGATGAAAGATGAGGGCATCCCCAGCGGTTGCGAGGAGGACCTGAACGCGCTGCTGGCCATGTGCATCCTGCAATACGCCGCGTGGCGGCCCGCGTTTATGGGTAACCCCGGCTTTGAAAGCGAGGAAATGCTGAAAATCCACCACGCGGTGCCCGCGCTGTGCATGAACGGCTACGGCAGCAAGCCCATGCAGTATAAACTATGGGCGTTCACGGGTCAGGGCTTCGGCGGCAAACTGCAGGTGGATTTTGCACAAAACGAGAGCGACTTTGTCACCCTCGCGCGCTTCAACCCCATGGCGGATACCGTGTGCGTCAAGGTGGGCAAGGTGGTTCGTTCCGAATTTGAGGAGATTTACTGCAGCCCTTATTATTACATCCAAATGGATGACGCGCGCGCCTTTATGCACCATCTGGCAGGCTTCGGTCACCATCAGGTGCTGGTTTTCGGTGACTGGATGAAGATGATGAAAAATCTGAGCGAAATCATGCACTTTAAGGTGCTCGAGGGGTAACATGATCTACCTCAACAACGCCGCGACCACTTACCCCAAACCTGCCTGCGTGCTGGAAGCCCACGCGCAGGCGCTGGCCGCGCCGCCCGCGTCGCAGTATCGCGACGCGGGCGGGGGACCGGACCCGTTTACCGCCTGCCGGGAAAACCTTGGCAGGCTGTTGGGCGTTCAGGCGACAGACCGCATCTTCTTCACCTCCGGCGCAACCGAGGCGCTCAACATTCTGCTGCGCGGCCTGCCGCTACGCGGGGGCCGCGTCGCCGTTACGCCATTGGAACATAACAGTGTTTTGCGCCCGCTGTATAACGCGGCGCCGGAACCGGTGATGCTTCCCTGCGACGCGCTGGGGCGCGTTCAACCGGCGGATGTGGCGGCGCTGCCGGAGGATTGTACGCTGCTCGTGGTCAACCATTGCTCCAACGTGACCGGCGCGGTACAGGATATGGCGGCGCTGGCTTACGAAGCGCACCGGCGGGGTATGCTGTTTCTGGCGGACGTTTCCCAAAGCGCGGGCTGCCTGCCCGTGTGCGCGGACGAGTGGGGTGCGGACGCGCTGGCCTTTACCGGGCACAAAGCGCTGTACGGCCCGCAGGGCACCGGCGGTTTTTACGTTCGGCCGGGCGTAGCCCTTCGGCCTCTTCTTTTCGGGGGCACAGGGCGCGACAGCGCAAAACTGATTTATCAGGAAGGCGAATACGAATACGAAGCCGGCACACAAAATGCGCCGGGCGTAGCCGCGCTGAACGCGGGTGTTGGCTGGGTGCTCGGGCAGGGCGTAACGCAGATCGCCCGGCAGGAAGCGGCGCTGTCCCTTCGCCTGCGGCAGGGTCTGGCCGATACCTACGGCATCACGCTGTACGGCCCGCCCGGCGGCGGCCCGGTCGTCAGTTTCACCCTTGCAGGCCTCACACCCGCCGACGCGGCTTACATTCTGCACGGCACATACGGTATCGTGCTTCGCTCCGGTTTGCAATGCGCGCCGCTGATCCACAGTCGGCTTGGCACCGAAAAAGGCGGCGTGCTGCGCGCCAGCCTTTCCTGTTTTACCACCGAGGCGGACGTCGACGCGCTGCTGGCGGCGGTACGGGTTTTAGCAGGCGGAAAGGACACATTCGCATGAAAATCCTTCAAAAACTGGTTTCTCCGGAGCCGTGCGAAGAAGCGGGCTGGTCGGCCTATGATTATCTGCTGGATAAGCCGATGGAGCAGGAAGATATTCTTCGTTTGCGCCCGCTGGGGGCATTCAGTTATCTGCCCCAGCTTCGTCAGCCGTTTTTTAAGGTGGAAAACGATCATTTTCTGGTGAAAGGGCTGCAGGGGCAAGCTTCCGTAAGGGTTGGTGTGCACCGCGAGCACAGAGATGAACTGACTCGCGTGGAGGCCGCGCTGGAAGGCGCTACCAAACCCGACGCTTGCTGATTGCAGTCTGCCGAGAACCTCTGTGGACTTTCAGATCACCATTCACTGAATAACCGGTTAAGAGCGCGGCAACGGCAGGCATGCCGCCTCAAATCGAGTGTGCCAGAACACCCTGTGCAATGCGGACGCCAAAAAATCGGAACTTTTCTGCAAGTAAAACCGCCGCCGGAATTACCGGCGGCGGTTTTACTTGCTCAGTACAATTGCGTTACGACTTTGCGCAACCAGTTTTCAGAGATGACCTATGGGGTGGAAAGCGCACACTGGCGAACGGTTCCGCTTACTCGTCCAGCAGGGCGAGGTCGGGGTCCTCCTCCGCCAATTCCTTGTCCGCCTCGGCCAGCTCTTCCTCCACCGTGGCGGTCGCGCCGCTCGGGGTACCCGCCGCTTTGCTTGCCAGCTCGGCAAGCGCTTCCGTACGGATAATTTTATCGATTTTGTCGGCCACGTCGGGGTTGTCCTTCAGGTACTGGCGCGCGTTCTCCCGGCCCTGACCGATTCGCTGATCCTCGTAACTGAACCACGCGCCGCTCTTGTGGATAATATCGCGGTCAACCGCCATATCCAAAAGCGTTCCGGCTTCGCTGATGCCCTCGCCGTAGATGATATCGAACTCGGCAATGCGGAAGGGCGGCGCTACCTTGTTTTTCACCACTTTCACCTTGGTGCGGTTGCCGATTACCTCGGTGCCGTTCTTTAACTGTTCGCCGCGACGCACATCCAGCCGGATGCTGGCATAAAATTTGAGGGCGCGGCCGCCGGTCGTGGTTTCGGGGTTGCCGTACATCACGCCGACTTTTTCACGCAACTGGTTGATAAAGATCGCCACCGCGTTCGTTTTGCTGATGACGCCGGTCAGCTTGCGCAGCGCCTGGCTCATGAGCCGGGCCTGCAAGCCTACGAAGCTGTCCCCCATTTCGCCTTCGATTTCCGCCTTGGGCACCAGCGCGGCCACCGAGTCGATGACCACGATATCCACCGCCCCGGAACGCACCAGCGCCTCGCAAATTTCCAGCGCCTGCTCGCCGGTATCCGGCTGGCTGATATAAAGGTTGTCGATATCCACGCCCAGCTTTTTGGCATAGGTCGGGTCCAGCGCGTGTTCCGCGTCGATAAACGCAGCCACGCCGCCCGCTTTTTGAGCCTCCGCCACGCAGTGCAGCGCCACGGTGGTTTTACCGCTGCTCTCCGGCCCGAAAATCTCCACCACGCGCCCACGGGGCAGTCCGCCAACGCCCAGCGCAAGATCCAGCTGCAGGTTCCCCGTGGGGATCACCTGAAGGTTCTGGATGGCTGCCGCGTCGCTGAACTTCATCACGGTTCCCTTGCCGTAATTCTTATTCAACTGGTTCAATGCGCTTTCCAGCGCCTTCATTTTTTCCGCTTTCAGCGCCACAGCGTCGTTCTTGTCCACGTTTGCGGTGCCGATCGTTTTGGAGGGGCCGTCTTTTTTCTGGGCCATGCTGCGCAACCACCTTTCGTATTAAGCCTGAATGGATTCAATCATCATTTGAAGCGCCCGCGCTACGGTCTGCTCCCGAACCGCCTGCCGGTCGCCGGAAAACAGGCAGCGCTCCACGCGGGTACCGTTCGGGGACGAGCAGCCGATATATACCGTGCCCACCGGAGCTTCCGGGGTGCCGCCCGTCGGCCCCGCCACGCCCGTGGCGCTGACCGCGACCGTCACCTTCAGGGCGTTTCGCGCGCCGTCCGCCATCTGGCGGGCGCAGGGTTCGCTCGCCACGCCCACGCTGTCGATGACTGCCTGTGATACCCCCAGCAGTTCGTGCTTCACGCGCGGGTCGTAGCTCACGATTCCGCCCATCAGCACTTTGGACGCGCCGGAGATATCCGCGATCGTCGCGGCGATCAGCCCCGCGGTCAGGCTCTCCGCCGTGCCGAGGGTTACGCCCTTCTCGGTCGCCAGCCGGACCGTTTCGGCCGCCAGCGCATGCAAATCGCTCATTTTACGCCGCCCTGCATCAGCACTTCGCCATTACGGATAAAGTAATCCACGCCGGACCATAACGTCATCGCGACGGCGGCGTACATCAACACCTGATCCATCGGGAACGCACCGAAGGGCCAGTTGCCGAGCATGACCGCCACGATCGCCAGCATTTGCAGCGTCGTCTTGATCTTGCCCAGCTTCCCGGCGGCGATCACGCGGCCCTGTTCCACCGCCACCAGCCTTAACCCGTCTACCGAAATCTCCCGGAATAGCACCACGATGCAGACCCACGCGGGGAAGCGGCCCAGCCCGGCCAGCGCGATCATGGTGGACAGCACCAGCAGCTTATCCGCCACCGGGTCCAGAAACTTGCCAAAATTGGTGACCGTCTGGTGTTTGCGCGCCAGATACCCGTCCAGCCAGTCCGTAAAGGAGGCCGCGATAAACGCGGCCAGCGCAAGCGCCTGCCACACAGGATCGGGAAACTGCAAAAGGATCACCACGACCGGCACCAGCGCGATGCGCGTGATCGTAAGCCGGTTCGGCAAATTCATAAAATCACTCCCGAAAGGTCATAGGTCTGCGCATCGGTGATGCGGGCCATGGCAAAATCCCCCGGCGCAAGCCCCGCCGCACCCGTGAGGTACAGTAGCCCGTCGGAATCGGGCGCTTCGGCGGCGGAACGCGCCACGGCTGCGCCATCCTCCCGGATGCTTTCCACCAGCACCCGTTCCTCGCTGCCCACCCGCAGGCGGTTGCGTTCCAGCGAGATGGCCTGCTGAAGGGTCATCACGGCATCCAGCCGACGCTGTTTTTCTTCTTCCGGCACCTGATCGCCCATGGTCGCGGCGGGCGTATCCTCCTCCGCCGAATAGGCGAAAGCGCCCAGCCGGTCAAACTGCATCTCCCGGACAAAGGCGAGCAGCGCGTCAAACTGCGCTTCCGTTTCCCCAGGGAACCCGACGATCAGGGTCGTGCGCAGGGTAAAGCCCATTTCCCGCGCCTTTGTAAGGAACGCGCGCACCTTGCCCATGTCGCCTCGGCGATTCATGCGGCGCAGCACCACCGGGTCGGCGTGCTGCAAAGGCAGGTCGATATACCGGCAGATGTTGGAGTGCGCGGCCATCACGGTCAGCAGTTCGTCGCTCACCTCGTCGGGGTAGCAGTACAGCACGCGCAGCCATTCCACCCCCGGGATCGCCGCCGCCTGTTCCAAAAGCGCGGGCAGCAGCGAACGGCCTTCCGTATCCATGCCAAACCGGGAGGTATCCTGCGCCACCAGCACAAATTCCTTCACGCCGCGCGCGGCCAGCGAACGGATTTCGTCCAGCACGTCGGCCATCGGGCGGGAACGGAACCCGCCCCGGATCAGCGGAATGGCGCAGTAGGCGCAGCGGTTGTCGCATCCGTCCGCGATCCGCACATACGCCATGTACGGCGGCGTGGTCAGCACCCGCTCGCCGGATAAAATGTGGTGGTCGTCCTCACAGTATACGGCGTGTTTCCCCAGCAGCGCTTCCCGGATCGCCTCAGGCAACCGCTCGTACTGGTTCACGCCCAGCAGCAGGTCCACTTCCGGCAGTTCCGTCACCAGTTCTTTTTCATAACGCTGCACCAGGCAGCCGGTGGCCACCAGCAGCTTGAGGCGGCCCGTTTTTTTATATTGCGCGCAGGAAAGCAGCGTATCCACGGATTCTTCCTTGGCCGGGTCGATAAAACCGCAGGTGTTCACGATCAGCACATCCGCCTCGGCCTCGTTGGCGGTCAGCTCGTACCCCGCGTGTTCCAGTATCCCCAGCATCAGTTCCGTATCCACCCGGTTTTTCGCGCATCCCAGCGATACCACGCCGACTTTGACCATTCTCGCGCTCCTTATGTGCATTGGTTTCCAACGTTCGTATTATACCATACCGAAGGGGCAAAAGGAAGCGCATCGCGCGATACCGGCGGCCGCCTATTCCAACGGCAGCGGGGCTTTGGGGTCCGGCCGCAGCTTTTGCAGAGCCTCCCGGTATTCGTCCGGCAGGGGGGCGGTAAAACGCATGCGCTCCCCCGTGCGCGGGTGGGTAAAGGCCAGCGTGTAGGCGTGCAACATCAGCCGGGGCGCCGCTACGCCGTGTTTAAGCCCGTAAAGCGGGTCGCCCGCCACCGGGTGCCCGATGCTTTGCAGATGCACGCGAATCTGATGCGTGCGGCCGGTTAAAATATGCACGTCTAGCAGCGACGCGCCGCGCAGCGCCTCCAGCAGCCGCCACTCCGTCTGCGCGGGCCTGCCGCCCTCCACGATCGCCATTTTCTTGCGGTCCTTCGGGCTGCGGGCAATCGGCCGGTCAATACGCCCGCAATCGTCCTTCACGGTTCCCTCCGCCACGGCCAGATAGTGCTTTTCCATGGAGCGTTCCTTCAACTGGGCGCTCAGCGACAGGTGCGCCGCGTCGTTCTTGGCAATCAGCAATACCCCGCTGGTGTCCTTGTCCAGACGGTGCACGATGCCGGGCCGCTTTACCCCGCCGATGCCGGACAGGTCGGGGATGGCAAACAGCAGGGCGTTGACCAGCGTACCGGTTTCGTTGCCCGCCGCGGGATGCACCACCATGCCGCAGGGCTTGTTCACCACCGCCAGATCCTCGTCCTGATAGAGAAACTGTATGGGGATTTCTTCTTTTTCCACGGCCGCTTCCACCGGGTCGGGGATATCCGCCTCCACGCGGTCGCCCGCACGCACGGCCGCCCCAGCCTTGAGCGCAGTATGGCCGTTGACCCGGCAAAGCCCGGCAGCAATCCACTTGGCCGCCTGCGAGCGCGTCGCGCCTGTGCCCTGCGCCACCAGCAGGTCCAGCCGCGCGTCAATCGGCGCGATCAGTTCGGTCCGTTTCACGCGTTTTCGCCTCCGATTTCCGCATCCAGTCCTGCGGGCGCCAGATCAGGCTGACCGCCAGCAGCGCAACCCCCAGGCAAATGGCGATATCCGCCGGATTGCAGATATACCAGGGCATCCAGGGGAAATAAATCATATCCACCACGTATCCCTGCAAAATCCGATCCAGCAGGTTTCCGGCAAAACCACCCGCCGCCAACGCCATCGCGAAGCGGGTAAACGGCGTGGTGCGGAAGCGGCGAAAAATCGCCCAACCCAACAGCACCAAAGCAATCGGCAGCACCAGCACGGCGACCGTATTGCCGGAGAGCAGCCCCAGCGCCACCCCCGCGTTATGGGTCAGCCGCCACTCCAGCACCCCAGGGAGTACCGGCACGGTGGAACCAACCGCCAGCCCGTCCACCGCCAACACCTTGGCCAGGCGATCCAGCAGAAAAACGCCGAGCGCCGCAAGCCAGACAGCCATCCTCCGCGCCCCCTTTCCGCTGTGATCAGGCTTTTCCAAAGCCTTTTCCATCCCCAGTATCATACCAGAACAGATTCAGGTTTGCAATGATTGACGAACATTTGTTTCTGTTTTCGGTTTGTACGCCGCCTTCATTGGCAGGTCGGACAAAGCCATATAGCATGCAACCCGTTTGCCTGTCCGGCAGTTTTTCTTTCCTGTCAGGCAACCATAGCGCGCTATCCCCCACAGCACGCCTCCGTTGTTTTTCCGACGCGGAAAAGTTACAATCAGCACAGAACCAAACCGAAGGAGGCCGCCGCATGAAGATCGGAGAAGTCATCGCGCGCAAACGCAGGGAAAAGAACCTGACGCAGGAACAGTTGGCCGAAAAGCTGGGGGTTACCACGTCCGCCGTAAGCAAGTGGGAAACCGGGGCTACCTGCCCGGATATTACGCTGCTGGCGCCCACGGCCCGGGCGCTTGGCGCTACGGTGGACGAGCTGCTGTGCTTTGGCAGCGAGCCCGAGAACGCCGAAATCGAAGCGTATACCGCCAAAGCCCGCGCCGTCTATGAGGCGCAGGGGTTCGACGCGGGCTGGGCTTACTGCCAGAGCCTATACCGGGAATACCCCAACAGCTTGCCGCTCAAATTTGCCCTTGGGTATCTGTTTCAACCCCTCCTGATTCTCAAGGAGAACCTGACCCCGGACGAAACAATGGCGTATTTCCGCAGTACCGCCGCCCTGTACGAGGAAGTGCTGGCGGGCTGCGCCCCCGAATACACGTACCGGGCCACGATGATCCTGATCAGCTGCTACACAATGCTGAAAGAAACGGAAAAAGCGGAGGCGCTTTTTAACCGCCTGCAACCGCAGGCAGGCCCGGCCGTGCTCAGCTCCTCCCTGTGCGCGCTGCGCGGCGATAACGAGCAGGCCCTGAAGATGACCCGCAAAAGCCTGCTGAGTAACCTCGCCCAGATGGAGCAGGGGCTTTCCATGCTTGGCGCTTACGCACGGGAAAACAGCGATACCGCCACCGCGCTTGCGCTTGCGAATCTGTCGGTCCAGATGGCCTCGCTGTTTGGCCTGCCGGGGCTGTTGCCCCGCCGCGATCAGCTTTG
>JAEWYP010000034.1 GCA_023395615.1 Bacillota bacterium | reverse complement strand
TACGCCCGATCGCCGAGGCGGCCCTTGGGCAACGCGATATTGAGCATTTCAGGGCACCTCCGTAAAGTCCGCGCCGATAAAGCGCAGGGTTTTTTCGGCGCGGAAACCGGCGGGCGGCTCGGTAGCCGCGAACACGCGAAGCCCTGCGGCGACCAGCGCGAATACGGCGGCGTTTACCGCAACCGGGTCGTCGGTTTCCCGGTAGAGGGCCAGCACATCCGCGTCCCACGCGGGGCGATCGGCCAGCAGACGGGTCAACTCGTCCAGATAAAGGGCGAAGCCGATACCGTCCCCTTCCTTGTCAAAACGCCGCATCAGGGGGTCGTACCGGCCGCCGGAAAGCACCACGCGGGGAACCCCCTGCACGTACCCCTGAAAGACGACGCCGCTGTAATAATCCAGATCGTTCAGCATGGAAAAATCGAGTAAAAGGTGATCGGCTAACCCCAGCGCGGCAAGGAGGGAATACAGGCTTTCCAGTTCTTCCAGCGCTTCCACGGCCGGCCCGGCGGGGGCGATAGCCTTTGCGCGGGCAAGCGTCTCCGGAAAGGGGCCGGACAGGTCCGCCAGCGTCGCGATCCACCCGGCAAAGGGCTCCGCAACCCCCTCTTCGGTGACTGCCTGCCTCAGTTCGTGCAGACTCTTGCGGCGAATCAGCGAAAAAAACCGTTCTTTCTGTTCCGGCGCAAGTCCCGCGGCCTCCATCAGGCCGGACGCGAAGCCCATATGGCTTACCTCCAGCACGTAGGGTTCGCCGACGGCGCGCAGGCTTTCGATGGCGAGGCGAACGACTTCGCTTACGGTGTAGCGGTCTACCGCGCCCATCGCTTCCGCGCCCATCTGGTCGATTTCCACAAATTCTCTGGCCGTGGGAGCGAGGCGGAATACGCTTTCCTTGTAATATACTTTTTCAACGCCCAGGCGTTCCGGTCGCGCGTGTTTTACGATAGAAAGCGTCACGTCCGGCTTGAGGGCCATCAGTTTGCCATCCGGGTTGGTAAAAGCAAGAACGCTGTCGCTTTTTAGAAAGTTCTTATTCTCCAGATAAAGCGCGTATTCCTCGAACCTGCGCATGGAAAAGCGCTTGTAGCCCAGGCTTTCGTAAAGGGTACGCAAATCGGACATCAGCTGTTCCCGGCGCGCTTCTCCGTGCTGTTCCATAGTTCCACCGCCTTTTCCCGGCTCGGCGCCGGGGGATCGGCTCCGTGGGCAAGTCAGCCCCCGATGCCATGAGGAGAGCATAACACACCTCGACACTTTAGTCAAGTACTACAGTAAAGCAATCGAAACCAAAACAGCGGCCGCTATACGCGGCCGCCACGGGGGACAAGGTTTACTTGAGCAAATCGAGGTTTGTGTCCGTAGGATAGGTGACCCACACCCATTTATCTTCGCTGAGGTTGTAGCTGGTACGGAGCTCCCCGTTGGAATCGTAGTAGCCGGTGTCGCTTGACCAGCCGGTAATACACATCTGCAGGATTGCGAGGTTGGCATAGTTGCTGTGATTGTAGAAGTTAAACTGGCCGTGCTCGGTGATTTCTCCCTGCGCCAGCGGGAAATCATAGGTACCGTCCAGAATGTACAGGTTGCCTTTGGTGCTCATTTTCACCGGCTGGAAGGTAGCGTCGTATCCCATCAGGCGGTAGCGGATCTGGCTGATATTCATATCGGAAGCGTTGCGCAGGGACAGGTACGGCTTGCCGTTCTTGATGGTCACATCCAGAACGGTGATGGCTTTGGCAAGCGTGCCGACATCCACATTGACTTCGATGGTGAAACCGCCATCCTCCGTAGTGCCGGTAACCTTGCAGCGGCCCCAGCGAAGTCCGCGAACGCTGAAGCGGTTGGTGGTGCCGCTGACGGTGGCGATGCTTTCATCACTGCTGACCCAGGTCATGTTCTTATTGGTCGCGTTAGAAGGCTGGATGCTTACCGTGTAGGTGTTGCGGCTCTTCACGCCTACGCGCACATCCTTGTATTTATAGCTTACGCCGGTCACAGGCACCAGCACCTGAATGGTGGCGGACGCTTTCTTTTTACTGCCGTCCGCAGCGGTGGCGGTCACGGTCGTTTTACCGCCTTTCAGTGCGGTAATCACGCCATCCATGTCCACGGTTGCGATTCTGGAATTGCCGACCTTGTAGGTGACCGATTTGTCGCTGGTGCTTTCCGGCAGCACATTCACATGCACCTGACCGGTCTGATTGATTATCACGGCATACAGACTGCTGTCGAACGCGACGCTTTGGGCCAGCTGCACGCCCTGTACGGTCACGCTGCCGGATACGGTGGTGTTATCACTGCTGGTGGCGGTGATGGTCGCGCTGCCGACTCCTTTGACTGTTACGGTGCCTTTGCTGTTCACAACGGCAATGCTTTCGTTATCCGAGGTCCAGTCGACTGACTCATTATTGGCGTTGGTGGGCGCAACGTTCGCTTTCAACTGAATTTTACGGCCTACGGCGGCTTTACCGTCCGTAGGGGTGACGGTTACACTCTGTACCGGCTGCGATACGGTCACCTTCAACGTGGCTTTGGCTTCCCCGTCGGAGGATACGGCGGTGATAACGGCAGTACCGCGTTTAAGCCCGGTAACCAGCCCCGTGGGCGATACGGACGCGACGGAAGAATTGGCGGACGAGAAGGCCGCCGATTTCTGCGTAGCGTTCTCCGGGCTGTACGCAACGCTTAGCTGCAGCGTTCCCCCGACAGGCACGGTATTTTCCGGCGCAGTCAGGGTGAGGGTATCAACAGGAATCACGATATGCACGGGAATAGTCGCGGATACCGTGGTGTCGTATACGCTGGTGACAATCAGCTGGCAGTCACCTTCCGCGATGCCGGTCAAACGGCCTTTGCTGGTGACAGTCGCGATGCTTTCATCGCTGGTGGCGTAGGTAACCCCTTTCTTTTTCGCGACGTAAGGAGCCACGTTTACCCGTACGCTGGTAGCGGTTCCGACAGCCAGGTCGATATCACCGTAGGAATAGGTTACGGTAACGGGGGTTTCCGCCGCAAAGGCGATACTGCCGGATAACAGAACAAGGCACAGAATCAACGCCAGCCACTTTTTCATATTTTCCTACCTCCCATTGGGGTCCAAAGAGTGAAACAGTCTGTCTATATCCTTATTATACCATAAGAATGTTTCCCACGAAAAGCCCTGTGAAGGAGTTTTTGGGTCGAAGAAACAAGAATGGCGAAAATGTTACACTTCCGGAAGCGGCTGGCCAAGCGCCTGAACGATCTTCTCGCAGGCATGGCCGTCGCCAAAGGGGCTGTCGCTATCGGGAAAGTGGGGGGAAAGGTTCAGCTTTTGCAAAATTTCCTTCGCGTTGGGTGCGGCGAGCGTGTTGCAGTCGTTCACCATCGTTTCCGGCCAGACGGCAAAGGGGAATACGGTTACGCAGGGCACGCGCGCGAAAAACGCTTCCCGCTGCACGCCGCCGGAATCGGTGACCACCGCCTTTGCATGCGTAACCAGCGCGATGGACTCCAGATACCCCACCGGCGCAAGCAGACGTACATTTCGCAGGTGCAGGCGGTCGCGCAGACGCTCCGCCGCGGCGCGGTTGCGGGGATGCACGGGGTATAGCGTTGGCAAAGGCAGGCTTTCCATTGCCGTCAGGATTTCTGCAAGCGTTTCGTCGGTGCGGGTATTCTCTTCCCGGTGGCAGGTAAGGTAATGAAAATGTTCCGGAATCGGCACGATTGCGCCGTCCGGCGCGGGCAGGGATTCCGGCAGGCGGTAAGCGCCCTGCTCCCGGTAATACAGAAAGGCATCCAGCATAGGGTCGCCGACCAGCCGGGCGCGTTGCGTCAGATTTTCTTTCCGCAGCGCTTCCATCGCACTGGGCACACAGGCAAACAGCAGGCTGGATACATGGTCGGTCATGATGCGGTTGACTTCCTCGGGGTTGGCCAGGCTGCCCAGCCGATTGCCTGCCTCCACGTGCAGCACAGGCAGGCGCAGCTTGACCGCCGCCAGCGCAGCGGCGAGGGTGGAGTTGGTATCGCCATACACCAGCACCGCGTCCGGTGTTTCGCGTACAAACACATCCTCCAGCGCGGTCAGCATCCGCGCGGTCATCTGCGCGTGGGTGCCGCCGGAGATGCCCAGATCGTAGTCCGGCTTGGGGATGTGCAGTTCGCGGAAGAAAACGTCGCTCATCAGCGGGTCATAATGCTGGCCGGTATGCACCAGCACCTCGGTATGCTCCCGGCGAAGCACCCGCGACAGCGCCGCCGCCTTAATAAACTGCGGTCTGGCCCCGACTACGGATACGATTTTCATCAACAGGCACCCCCTTATCTCCTTAGCCATGGGTTGGGGAATCGCGGACAACGCCGCGTGGAGACCCCCCGAAATCGTTTGGAAATTACGGATTGAGCTTACAGCAGCGCCGCGATCTGCCGGGCGATCCGCGCGTAATCGTAAGCGGCAACCGCTTCCCGGTCGGGGTGGAATGGACTTGGCGCTCCGGCAAACTTCGCGTCGTACAGCGCGCGCAGGTAAGCCTTCAGCGCAGGCAGGTCGGCGGTGTCGGACGCTTCTTCATAGGCCGCCCCCAACCGCAGACGTTCCACCAGCGCCCGCGCGTCGCTGCCCGGCACAGTGCCGCTGACGCAGCAAAGGATCGGGCGATCCGCCAGCATGTATTCCAGCACTTTGCCGGTCACCACGCCGCGACGTTCCGCTGTGTTCCAGGTGGCCGCCAGTAACGCGTCCGCCGCTTTTTGCAGCGCCAGCGATTCCGCCCTCGGTACAAAGCCGTGGTCAACGACTGTGTTGCCCAGATTATGTTTTGCCGCCTGCTGCGTAAACGCTTCGCCCTGCCGCCCCGCGTAATGGAAGCAGAACCGCGAGACGTCGCATGTGCCTTCATCGCAAAGCGCCCGCACGGCGCGAAAAACAGGAGACAGGTCGCTGTGCCCGGCGTAGAGCTGCCCGCAATAGGCAAAATGCAGCTTCTCCGGGTCGAAAGTCAGTGCGGGCAAGCCCTGTGCATCCTCCGGGTCAAACCCGTTGGGGAGCACGCGCCCTTTTTCGCCCAGCGCCATCAATTCCATCGTACCCTGCGAAACCGTGGTCAGCACGTCCGCGTCGGCATGTACCTGCCTGACAAATCGTTTCAGCCGCCCCTGCTGCCAGCGAAAGGGCAGGGTAGGCTCGTCGCGAAAATCCGCGATCCATTTTTGAGCCAGCCCATGGGTTCTGGCATATCGCGCCGCGATATGCACCCCGGCGGGGCCGTAACAGGAAAAGACCGCGTCATAAGGGCCGGGCAAGGTTCGGAAGGCGCGGATACAGGCGCGGGCAAACGCCCGGTCGGCCCGGTCGCTCAGCCAAAGATACAGGGCGTCCAGCGCCGGGTTTTTGCGGGTCGGTACGGATGCGGGCGCTTCAGCGGACGGCGCGCTTTGCGCCGGTGTGCCGCCGCGGGTTTTGATGCTTCGCAGCAGACTGCGTTCCGAAATCACGCGCACGTCGGGCAGGCCTGCCGCGTCGCGCGCAAGCAGCGGGTCGCGCGTTGCGGTCATCGGCGCGCCGCAGAGCACCGTAACCTCAACGCCCTGCCGGGCCAGATACTTGACCAATTTGGTGGGCCGTACCGCGCCGATGGCGTTTTGCGGCGCAAAGTAGTAGCTGATAACCAGCACGCGCCTGCTCACGCTTCGTCGCCCCCTTTGGCGGCCTCGGGGAACAACCGGGCTAGTAAAAGATCGCTGCGGCAGCGCTCGTTCCAGCGCGACTGCGCGGCGGCGCGCAATGCTTCCGCCTCCTTGCAGGGCAACCCGGCAAGGGCCGTCAGCGCGGCCAGCACGGCTTCCGCGCCGCCTTCCGGAGAGTACAGACGACCTATACGATCGTCCACCAGCTCGGGGATACCGCCCACCGCCGGGGCGATCACCGGAATCCCGGCGCGCATCGCTTCCATGATGGAAACGGGAACGCCTTCGTTGCGGCTGGTGTTTACGAACACGTCGAAAGGCTGGGTGGTATAAATTCGCTCCACCTGTTCGCGCGGAACGGTTCCCGTAATTTCATATTCGATTTCCGGCCTGCCGCCCAGTTTTTCTGCGGCGCAGGCGCGCACATCGGCCTCATCCGCGCCGCCGCCGATGTGCAGCCAGCGCACCCGACCGCCTTTCCACAGGGAAAGCGCGTCGATCAGCAGCGTGACGTTCTTGATGGCAATCAGTGATGCGCAGCTGACAAGGTGGAAAACGCCGTCTTCGTACAGCGGAGGCGCAAAGCGTGCGTCGGCCTTTGCGCCTGCCGAACCCATGCCGATCACGGCGAGTTTTCCGGACGGTACCTCCGTACAGGCGGTCAGGTGTCGCGCCGCATCCTCGCTGATGGGATACAGGCCGTCGAGGGTGCGGGTGAGGTAACGCTTCATCAGGTAGGGGTTTAAGGAGTTGCGCTCCCGATCGATATCGAAGGCGTGCCCCCGCGCTATAGCGTGCATTTCGGGGTGCCTGTGTTTACACAGCGCGGCTGCGAAGCCGTCGTAGCTCATCCAGAAAGCATACAGGGTGGTCTGTTCCTCCGGGCGGATCATCGCTTCCGCCCAGTAATGCAGCTTGAAGCCACGAACGGTGAACAACAACAGTTTCATCGCGTTCACCGGGGTCAACTGTCCGTCACGCCGCAGGCGGGCCAGCTCGCGCCAGAACTCCCGACAGAACGGGGCGCGTAAGCGCGCGCGCATCGCGGCGCAGGCCGGCGTTTCCGGCGTTACGGTCTGCGGGCGCGGCTGTGTAAGCTCCTTCACGCCGTAATAGCTGCACAGCACCACCCGGTCAAAATGGGCCAGCAGCCAGGGCAACTCCTGCAGCATAAACGGGTCGGGTTCGCCTTTGCCATTAAGCGAGCAGGAGCTGAAGTAGACGACCGTTTTTTTCATGGGCTGACCCTTTCCAGCACCCCGCGCAGCACACCCTCCCAGGAGAGATTGGCCTGCGCGTAAGCGCGCATTCGCGCGGACAGCTCCGCGTCCGACTTTGCTTTTTGGGCGAAGGCGACGATGGCGTTCATGTCGATCGGGGTATCGTCGTTGGGTACGCGCAGGGCAAAGTCCGCGTCGGCGGGCAGGGCGGGATCGTCCACCGCCGAAATGAAGGGCAGGCCGCGCGCCAGATACTCCCGCAGTTTCAGCGTCATGCCCTGCGCGAGACCATACCGGTACATGCCCAGGCTGCCCACACCCACGTCGCAGCGGGCGACCAGCGCGTTTAGCGCGTCGCCGTACAGCGGGCCGTGAAATGTGACCCTGTCGGTAAGGCCCAGCAACTGGGCCAGCGCCTTCCACGTCGCCAGCGAACCGTCGCCATCGCCGCCCGCAAACTCGATGGCGACCGGGGTTTCGCCGTCGTAAACTGCAAGCGAACGCAGGAGCCGGTCGTACCCGTGCCAGCCGCTCATGCTGGCCAACGCCAGCAGGCGCACGGAGGAATCCTGAACGTTGGGCGTGTGCACGGGAAAGGCATTCACGTTTACGCCGTTGACGATGTTCATCGCCGGGCGGCCCCGGAGTGTTCCGCCGCAGGGCTCGCCGATCAGCGTATATAAATCCACCAGCGGATGAATCTTCGCAAGTACTTTATCGGACAGGCGAAACACCTGCCGCCGCAGGAAAAAGCGGTTGTTTTCGGCTTCCGGCGGATAGGTGGGATACTCCAGCACCAGCCTGCCGCCCTGCGCCTTCAACTGCCGCACAGTACGCAGCGCCCCCGGAAACGTGGGCATGTAACGCAGGTAGAGTACATCCACGTGAATATGCCGCATGGCTTTCCGCACAGCAGCCATCAGGTCGATGAATATTTTCGTGTGGTCATACCCTTTCCATCGCGCCATTACGTTACGGCACAGGGGAATTGCCCCGTTCTGCCCCAGCAGGGCCATGCCGTGCGCGTCCCAGCCGATGCAGTAGGCATCCCACCCGAGGGCGCGGGCGGCGGCTAACTGGCCGTCGAATTTCGTTTTCAGGTTTTCTTTCCGATGCAGAGGGTATTTCATCACAAAAAGAATCGTCGGCATCAGCGCGCCTCCTCCCTGGCAAGCTGACCCTGATACAGCGCCGCCATATGCTCCCGCACATGCGGCAGGGCGTATGCCTTTACGGTCTCCCGGTTGCGCTGGCCCATCGCCTCCCTCAACGGCGGATCGGAAAGCAACGTGCGCAGACCGTCGGCCAACCCGTCCACGTCGCCCGGCGCGCACAGATACCCGCCCTCGCCGGAACGGATCAGATCCTCGCTGCCGCGCACGTCGGAAACCACGCAGGGAAGCCCCGCCGCCATTGCCTCCATCAGGGACACGGGCAATCCCTCCTGAAGGGAAGGGAATAAGAAGACGTCCGCCGCGCCCAGCAGCGTCGATACGTCCCCGCGAAAGCCCAGAAACAGAACGTTTTCCGCAATGTCCAGCTCCTTTGCCAGCGCCTGCAGCATCTCCGTCTGCTCGCCCACGCCGCATAAAAGCAACGTGGTGCCGGGCAGGGCGGCAACCGAGCGCAGACACGCTTCGTGGTTTTTACGCGGGATGTGTTCGCCTACCGTAATCACGACGGAATCCCGCAGGCTGAGGCCCAGCGTGGCGCGCACCGCGGCGCGGTCCACCGGTTCGGCAAAACGGGAGAGGTCCACGCCCACGCCCTCCACAAGCTCGACCTGTTTGGCGGGAAAACGCTTCGCCCGGGCATAATCCTCGGCGTTGATGGTGATGAGCAGGTCGGTATAGCGGGCCAGAAAGCGTTCCGCCGGATAGAAAAACAGCCAGTTTTTGATTGGCGCGCCCGTATAGAAATGGAAGCCGTGCGCAGTATACAGCACACGCGTGCCGCGTTTGCGCGCGTCGCGGGCCGCCAGCCGCGTCAGCGCGCCGCCCACGGGCGTATGGCAGTGGATCAGCGCGTAATCCTCCGCGTCGATCAGCGCTTTCAGCTGTCGGTAGGCCGTGCGGTTGGCGCGGCTCAGCGGCGAGCGCGAGAAGGGAATTTCGATATAGCGGTCGCAGAAAGGGATTACAGGGTTCGGTTCGTCGGTGTCGTTGCCCGCGCAGCAGTGCACCTCGTACCCCTGCTGTTGAAACCATTGCATGTAGGGCAGGTGGAAAACCAGAATGTGCCCCCGAAGCACGGTAGCAACGAACAGAACCTTTTTCTTCATGCCTGAACCTCCGTGGCGCGAATGCTGTACGCGAAGGAAAGCTCCTGCGCGGGGCGGAACGCGTCGCTCATGGACTGGTCGTAGGTGAGGGTTCCGAACAGCTTGCCAGCCGTGCCGCCGCGCGCGGCGAACAGGCGAACCAGCCAGCCCGCGCCGTGAAGCAGCCACAGCCGCTTGCCGTGCGCGCTCGCAACCTGCCGGGCCAGCTCGCCGGTTGCCGCATACGCGCGGTTTTGGGGAAAATACAGCCCGCCTTCTCCGCTGTCGATCAGCGCCGTGAGAAACGCGCACAGCGTGCCGATATACAGCATGCTGCGCTCGTTGCGAACAGCCGGGAATACTGGCGTTTTTTGAATCAGTGCGGACAGGCGCGGATAATTCCCTTTGCATCCCGGGCCATAAATCATCGGTGGGCGGAGCACTGCAATATGAAACCGCTCCTCCGCAAGCGGCGCCAGGTCCCGTTCGGCGGCGAGCTTGCTGGCGCCGTAGGCGGTATTGGGCGCGGGGTCGGTATGCGCGTGGATGCGGCCTGTGGTCAGCCCGTAAACGCTCATGGAGCTGAAGAAAATAAACTGCTTAACGCCCGCGGCCTTCGCTGCCTGTGCGACCTGCACGGGCAGCACATGGTTGACCGCGTCGTATTCCGGCGCTGTCTCCGTTGTTTCCCTGCGATGGGCCAGCCCCGCGACCATCACGACCGTGTCAAAGCCGGACAGGTCAAACCCTCGCCATCCATTGCCGCGGAGGCTTAAGGTTACGGTTTCGTATTGTTCCGGCGTCCGGCCCAGCCATTCGGCCAGCTGTCCACCGATATAGCTGCCGGAACCTGCGATCAGTACCCGTTTCATGGTTTATCCTCCGTGTGTTTGGCGGCGTAATGCCTGCCTTCCCGGCCTTCGGCGATTCCTTCGCCCTTAAAAACATTGATTACGCTGAGGTATACGCATTTCACATCCAGCGGAAAGCTTACGTTCTGGGCATATTCCCCATCGCGCAGGGCCTTCTGGTCGATCGCCAGTTCGTCGCGGCCGTTTACCTGCGCCCAGCCGCTCAGGCCCGGGAGTACGCTGTTGGCCTGATACTCGTCGCGTTTGGCGATCAGGTCGTCCTGATTCCACAGGGCTGGACGCGGGCCGATCAGCGACATTTGCCCCATCAGGATGTTAAAAAGTTGGGGCAGTTCATCCAGACTGGTCTTGCGCAGGAACCGCCCGCTTCGGGTGATGTAGCTGCCCGCGTGGCTCAGCTGATGGGTGGGCACATCGTGCGGGGCGTCGGTGCGCATGGTGCGGAACTTAAGGATTTCAAACAGCACCTTGTCTTTACCGACTCTTTTTTGCCGGAAAAACACTGGCCCCGGAGAATCCAGTTTAATCCAAAGCGCGATCAGGAGAAAAAGCGGGCTGAGGAGCAGAATGCTCAGCACCGAAAAAACCAGATCCAGCGCGCGTTTGATAACCCGTTGGTACATGCGCCAGTGCCTCCTACTGCCGTGGGGCGGAATGCGGTCGAACCTTGCGCAGCCATTATCGGCGGGCATACCGCGCTAAATCCGCGGCGCGTGATGCCTTACGGCGCGCCGACCCGCGCGGGAAAAAGAAGCTGCGAATAAAACCCGGCCAGCTTTTTGGATCCAATGCCTTTCACGGCTAAAAGGTCCTCGGGATAATCGAAAGATCCGTTTGCCGTGCGCTCGTCCAGAATGGCCTGCGCCAGTTTCGGACCGACATTGCGTAGCGTTTCCAGCGTCTTCAGGTCCGCCGTGTTTACGTCCACACTGCCCGTGGGCCATGCCGATTCGGCCTGCAGACCGTGATCCGTCCCCCGCGCCGCAACGGTGTACGCCGCGATCGTGCTGTCGGGCCGCCGGTGCGTGGCGCACATCGCGACGACGGCAAGTGCAGCGAGCAGGACGCAGATGCCGCCTGCCGCCTTGCGTGCGGAGACCTTTCCCAAACGATCCATCCGGCGGGCTTCCTTTCGCTTATACGTTCTTGCGAATCTTCTGCCCGGCGGACGTATCTTCCAGAATATACCCGGCAGCTTTAATGGCGTCGCGCAGTTCGTCGCTGCGCTTCCAGTTTTTCGCCTTGCGGGCGGCTTCCCGCTCGGTTGCCATGGCGCGCACTTCTGGGGTGAGCTCGTCGGTCTGTTTTGCCAGCAGGCCCAGCACGTCGGTCATCCGCTGCATCTGCGCCCGTATATGGGCTACCGTTTCGCGGCTGACGCTGCTCTGCGGCAGGCGGAAAATTTCGCGAACCAGCTCAAACAGCGCGCCCAGCGCGTCGGCCGTGTTCAGGTCGTCGTCCATGGCGTCGTTAAACTTTGCCAGCGCCTGATCCGCCGCGTCCATCACGGCGCGTTCCTCCGCGTCCGGTTCCCGCTGCGCCGCGTTGCTCTCCAGAAAGTCCAGCTGATCGCGCGCCCCATACAGGCGCTCCAGGCTGCTTTGCGCCTGCTGAATCAGCTCCCGGCTGAAGTTGACGGGGCTGCGGTACTGGGCAGAAAGCATAAACATGCGCACGGCTTCCAAATCATACTCTTTGGCGATGTCGCGCACGGTGAAGAAGTTGTTTTTGGATTTGCTCATCTTTTCGTTGTCGATGTTGATAAAACCGTTGTGCATCCAGTAATGTACGTAGGGTTTACCGGTCGCGCCCTCGCTTTGGGCAATCTCGTTTTCATGGTGCGGAAACAGCAGGTCCTTGCCGCCGCCGTGAATATCGAACGTGTCACCCAGATAGGTCATGCTCATGGCGGAGCATTCGATATGCCAGCCCGGCCTGCCCTTGCCCCATGGGCTGTCCCACGCGGGCTCACCGGGTTTTTGCGCCTTCCACAGGGCAAAGTCCAGCGGGTCTTCCTTATGCTCGTCCACATCCACGCGCGCGCCGCTTTCCAGATCGTCCAGATTCTGGCCGCACAGGCATCCGTAATGGTCAAAAGCGCGCACGCGGTAGTACACGTCGCCATCCGCGGCGTAAGCCAGTCCGTTATCCACCAGTTTCTGAATCAGCGCGATGATCTGCGGGATGTGTTCGGTCGCGCGCGGATGCACAGTGGCGGGGCGGATACCCAGCGCTTTCGCGTCGATGAAGTATTCGGCGATAAAGCGTTCGGCCAGCTGAGACACGGTAATGCCTTCCTCGTTGGCGCGGCGAATCATCTTATCGTCGATGTCGGTAAAGTTCTGCACAAACGTAACCTCGTACCCGCGGGACTCAAAATAGCGGCGCAACACATCAAAAATGATAAACGGGCGCGCGTTGCCGATGTGAAAATAGTTATACACGGTGGGGCCGCAGACATACATGCGGACTTTTCCGGGTGTTACGGGTACAAATTCTTCCTTTTTCCGGGTCATGCTGTTATAAATCTGCATACGGATCCTCCTTGATTTCAGGCAGGGCGTCGGGGCATTTGGAACAGTCGCCGGAACATCGTCCGTCGTCGTCCCCACCGGAGGGCGCTCCGTCGGCTTCGGTGCAGCCCAGCCGTTTGGCATGGCGGGCCAGGCACTTCTCCATATGCGTCAGCCGCAGATAGAGGCTCTCCATCCGATCCAGCATCGGGTCGGGCAGGTGAATCTGGTCCAGATCCACGCCGGTCTCCGGCTGTTTCTTTTTCACAATTCGTCCGGGGTTACCCACCACGGTGCATTCCGGTGGCACATCTTTTAAAACGATAGCCCCCGCGCCTACCTTGCTGTGATCGCCGATGGTAATGGGGCCCAGCACCTTCGCACCCGCGCCGATGGTAACGCCGCTGCCGATGGTGGGGTGGCGCTTGCCCACGTCCTTGCCGGTGCCGCCCAGCGTGACGCCCTGATAGATCGTCACGTCGTCGCCGATCACCGTGGTTTCCCCGATCACTACGCCGTCTCCATGGTCGATGAAAACTCTGCGACCAATCTCCGCGCCGGGGTGAATCTCAATGCCGGTACGGTGCCTGGAACGCTGGCTTACGACGCGCGCCAGCAAGATATGCCCCCGATGGAACAACGAATTCGCGATACGGTGCGAACGGAGCGCTTTCAACCCCGGGTAGCAGAGGCGTACCTCCAGCCGGCTTCGCGCTGCGGGGTCCCGGGCCAGTACCGCTTCCATATCCTCTTTGGCGCGCATGCGCCGTTCTTTCCAATTCATGCGTAAACTGCCTTTCCGTCCTGTGGGCTGTTGCCATCAGGAAGCTTAAAATGTTGGAACCATTGGCCGGAGAAAACGCCCTCTACGTTGGCCAGCAGGATATCCTGCGCGTTTACGGGCTTTGTAGGGTCTGTCACCGTTCTCACGTACCGGCCGTCCGGGCCAAGCCGCCAGCTTTTACAGTTATCCGCAAGCTGCAACGTCAGTACGTTCTCCACCGCTTCCCGACAGGCGGGGTCTTTTACGGGAAACATCAGCTCCACCCGGCGGTCCAGATTACGGGGCATCCAGTCTGCGGAGGAAAGATACAGTTCCGGTTCGCCTCCGTTTTCAAAACGGAAAACCCGCGCGTGTTCCAGATGGCGACCCACGAGGGATGTGACGCGGATATTTTCGCTTTGCCCCGGCACGCCCGGAACCAGTGTACAGATACCGCGAACAATCAACTCCACCGGAACGCCCGCACAACTGGCGGCGTATAACGCCTCAACCATTTCAGGATCAAGCAGCGAGTTCATCTTGGCGATGATTCCTGCGGGTTTGCCGGTCAGCACGTTGGCACGCTCGCGGGCAATCAGCTCCAGAAGCCGCGGTTTCAGGCGCGCAGGCGCGTCCACCAGCAAAGATGACGTAAAGGCCGGGCCGTTGCCCTCCAGCGCGTAAAAGAAACGCGCCGCGTCCTCTCCCAGCTGCGGGTCGGCCGTCAGCAGCCCGAAATCGGTATACAGCTTCGCGGTGCCGTCGTGGTAATTACCGGTACCCAGGTGCAGGTAACGCTTCATGTGCCCGTTCACCATCCGGCAGACCAGCACGGTTTTGCTGTGTGTTTTATAGCGCGGCAGTCCGAAAAGAACGTGGCAGCCCGCGCGGCGCAGGCGGTCGCCCTGAGCCAGATTATTTTCCTCGTCAAAACGGGCGCGCGCCTCAAAAAGTACGGTCACCTGCTTGCCGTTCTCGGCGGCGCGTTGCAGGGCCCGCACCACGGGACTGTTGCTGCCCACACGGTAAAGCGTTGTTTTTACGCTGCATACATCCGGGTCTTCCGCAGCCTGATTCAACAGGTTCACCACCGGTTCGAAGCTGTGGTACGGATGGTATAAAAGCCAGTCTTTTTCTTCAATCCGTGCGAAAATATCCTTGCCGCACAGGGGCGCGACGGCCTGTGGCTCGGCGCGGCGATATTTCAGGTCCGGCCGGTCCAGCAGATTATACAGGCTCATCATCAGCTTATTCAGGTCCAGCGGGCCGGTAACGCGATATCGGCACTCCGGAGCCAGACGGAAGCGTTCCGTCAGCATCGCGAGCATGCCCGCGCTCATCCGCTCTTCCGCCTCCAGGCGCATCACGTCGCCCGTGCGGCGCTTCATCAGCATTTCCCGCACTTCCGTCGCTACGTCGCCACGGTCGTCCAGCGGGAAATCCTGATTCCGCAAGATTCGGAATACGGAGGCCTCCTCTACCCGATCCTCAGGAAACAATGAGGGCAGAAACAGTTTCACAATTTCTTCCTGGCGGATCAGGCGAACAATTCCGTCGTCCGAAGGCAGAAGATACAGGCGAGGCGAACCGGGAAGCGAGAGGGTCGCAAAACGCGCCTCCCGACCGTCCCGGGGCTGCAGGCGGATAAACAGATGAAGCTTTTTTTGAGAAACAGGGGCGATTTCTTCCCCCCATGGCACGGGCCTGAGACGGTTCATCAGTTCCCGCAGAAAAATCTGTTTGATACGCGCCGCCATGGCCTCGCTGGGCGCAAACGTGGGGTAGAACTGCGTTCCCAGATGGTGCAGCTCGCTGTGAATTCCCTCGTAAAGCAGGTATTGCTGGTTTTGCTGACGCAGAATGGTCCGGTTCACCTGCCGCAGAATTTCAGTGTGGTTTAGCCCGCAGGGCTGGCGCTGGCCTGCCTCGGGTGACATGGCGTTTTCCAGCAGGCGGTGATAACGCACCTGCATAAACTCGTCCAGGTTGGAGGTAACGATGGCCAGGAATTTCGCGCGTTCCAGCAGCGGATTCTCCGGGTGATCCGCCTCGGCCTGCACGCGCTGGTTAAAGCGCAGCCAGGTCAGCTCCCGGTGAAAATACCGCGGCCGCGCGTTCCCTCGGTTTGCGTTGCCGTCCATGCGCGTCTGGTGCCCCCTCAGTCTCATTCGCCCGGACATCCGCCGCGGGCGACGGGCTTCTGCCCATAGTTAAATTTTATTATACCATAGAACCTGCGCGCCTTACAAGGGTGCCGCCGCCGCGGGCTTCGAGTTGCGGAACGGCCGGAAATCCTGTATAATGCACGCGACAGAACCCGGAGGACCGATCCATTCCCGCCGTTCAGGCGGACTGCCGCAGGCGGATGCGCCATCCGGCGCAATCCCAAAAGGCAGGGTTTGAGGGAGGCGTTTTGCGTGAAAGGCATTATTCTGGCAGGCGGTGCGGGCACCCGGCTGTATCCCCTTACGCTGGTAACCAGCAAGCAGCTTCTGCCGGTATACGACAAACCCATGATTTATTATCCCCTGTCTACACTGATGCTGGCAGGTATCCGCGATATCCTGATTATCTCCACTCCGACGGACACCCCGCGCTTCCGTGACCTGCTGGGGGATGGAAAGCAGTTTGGCATATCCCTTTCCTATGCCGTGCAACCGTCGCCGGACGGGTTGGCGCAGGCCTTCCTGATCGGGGAATCCTTCATCGGCGGCGAACCCTGCGCGATGGTGCTGGGCGACAATATTTTTTACGGCAACGGGTTTTCGCGCATGCTGTGCGAAGCGGTGGACAGCGCCGAACACGGCAAGGCGACCATCTTCGGTTATTTTGTGAACGATCCGCAACGCTTTGGCATTGTGGAGTTTGACGAGCGCGGGCGTGTGCTGTCCGTTGAGGAGAAGCCGCAGAACCCGAAAAGCAACTACTGCATTACCGGCCTGTATTTTTACGATCGGCGCGTGTGCGAACTGGCAAAACAGGTACTGCCCAGCGCGCGCGGTGAGCTGGAAATTACCAGCCTGAACGACCTGTATTTAAAAGATGGTTCGCTGGTGGCCAAGGTAATGGGCCGCGGCTTTGCCTGGCTGGATACCGGCACCATGGACAGCCTGGCCGAAGCGACCAGCTTTGTGCAGATTGTGGAAAAACGGCAGAGCATCAAGATTGCGGCTCTGGAAGAGATTGCCTACAATAAGGGTTGGATTGACCGGCCGATGTTGCTGGCTGCCGCCGAGCGCTACGGAAAATCGCCCTATGGGGAACACCTGAAGCGCGTGGCGGAAGGGCGCATCCAGTACGACCGCACGGAAGAAAACGACTGAACGGCGGAGGTATAGAACGAATGAAAATCCTGATTACGGGAGGCGCCGGGTTTATCGGCGCCAATTTCTGCGAGTACGAGCTGAAGCAACACCCGGAAGATCAGCTGGTCTGCCTGGACGCGCTGACCTACGCAGGCAACCTGGCTTCGCTGGACAACGCGCTGAAAGCGCCCAACTTCACCTTTGTGCGCGGGGATATTGCCGACCGCGCGTGTGTGAACGCGTTATTTGAGACGGAAAAGCCGGATATCGTGGTGAATTTTGCGGCGGAAACGCACGTGGACCGCTCGGTAGAGGACCCGGAAGTGTTTTTGCGCACTAACATCATGGGCACTCAGGCACTGATGGATGCCTGCCGCCGGTACGGCGTTGGGCGCTTCCATCAGGTGGGTACCGACGAAGTATACGGCGACCTGCCACTGGATCGCCCCGATCTGTTCTTTACCGAGGAAACGCCGCTGCATACCTCGTCGCCCTACAGCGCCAGCAAGGCAAGCGCCGATCTGCTGGTGCTGGCATACGCGCGCACGTTTAAACTGCCGGTCAGCATCACACGGTGCAGCAACAACTACGGCCCTTACCAGTTCCCCGAAAAGCTGATTCCGCTGATGATCAGCCGGGCGCTGAACGACCAGAGCCTGCCGGTATACGGCAAGGGCGAAAACGTGCGCGACTGGCTGTATGTGGAGGATCACTGTGCCGCCATCGACCTGGTGATGCGCAAAGGCCGCGAAGGCGAAATTTATAATGTGGGCGGTCATAACGAGCGCGCCAACCTCGATGTGGTGAAAACAATCCTGCGGGAACTGGAGAAGCCTGAAAGCCTGATTACGTTCGTAACGGACCGCCCGGGACATGACCGCCGTTACGCGATTGACCCGGCAAAAATCCACCGGGAACTGGGGTGGCTGCCGCAAACCAAGTTTGACGACGGAATCCGTCGCACGGTGCGCTGGTACACCGAACACCGGAAATGGCTTGCGGATATTCTGGCGGGGGAGTATCGGGACTACTACCAAAAGATGTACGCAAACCGCTGAAACCCGCCCGCCGCTTCGCTTGACAATCGGTTTGGACAGCCCTATAATAAGAACAGAGGTCTTCCTGAAGTGTGCGCCAGCATCTTGTTTTTACCCACACTTCTTCAATGGAGCCTGAGTCCGCATGTGGCTGCCATGCCCCCGTCGAAAGACGCCAGGGGAAGGCTAAAACAGGCGGCAGGGCCCCAACCTGCTAAACATAGCGGGTGAAAAAGCCAGGTGCAGCGGCACTTTGGGAGCTCAATAGCTCTTCCGGTTCAATCATCGGAAGGGCTTTTTTCTGCTCAAACGCAGCGGATACCCCATTGCCTGACGAAAAAAGCGTGTTATACTGGATACAGTTCGGGGCTTGATATATCAAAGTGTTCTGAGGAGGAACGACGTACCTCCTGCAGGACCAGACCGACGGATACGTCGGCGCAGGGAGGCGGAAAAGGATGGATAGACCGTTGAACCTGGGCAGCCGCGACGTGGCGCGCGCCGCTATCGAAATGAGCATGTCCCGCTCCCGTGAGGAAGAACTGCTGATCAAAAAGACGCTGGCGCTGGAGGACATCGCAACCGCTGCCGCCGATTTCGGGGGCGAATTTGTGCCTTCGATTATGAAAATCGTAGAAAGGGCGGTGGTCGCTTCCCGCCGGGAAGGGTTGATCGGCGAAAGCCACCTGGAAGAGGGCGGGGTAGCCGGGGCGGCCCGCGAAGCGCTCAACCAGATTACTCCGAAGGCGCTGGGGATGAGTGTGGGCGGCAAGATCGGGATCGCGCGCTATCACGACCACGTGGCCGTTGCCGTGTTTTTCGGAATCGGGCTGGGCCATCTGGACGAAATCTGCGTCGGGCTGGGGCATCGAGCGATTTGAACGCGGCGGGCTGTTGCAGTCCCAGAACAGATTGATTTTACTGAAAAGGATGAAGCCCTTTGAAACATTTCACCATTGCGATTGACGGCCCGGGAGGCGCGGGAAAAAGCACGGTGGCGGATCATCTGGCCGCCCAGCTGGGCGTACCCCATCTGGATACGGGCGCGATGTACCGCGCTTTCGGCTTTCAAGCGCTTCAGGAGCAACTGGACCCGCGCGATCCGGCGCAGATGGCGGAGCTGGCGACGCGCATCCGGATGGAGGTGCGGTTTGAAAACGGCCGTCAGCATACGCTGGTAAACGGCGTGGATGTAACGGATCGGATTCGCACGCCGGAGATCAGTATGGCCGCGTCGGACTGCGGCACGCACGCCGAAGTGCGCCGCCTGATGGTTGCAATGCAGCAGAAAATCGCAAGCGTTCATTCCATGATCCTGGATGGGCGGGACATCGGCACCCGGGTGCTGCCGGACGCGACGCTGAAGGTGTTTTTAACCGCGTCGCCGGAGGTGCGGGCACGCCGCCGCTGTGACGAGCTGAACGCCAAGGGCCAGCCCGCCGTATATGAAGATGTGTTAAACGATGTGATTGTTCGCGACAGACAGGATACTACCCGTACCGTAGACCCACTGACGCCTGCGGCGGATGCGGTCACGCTGGATACCAGCGCCATGACCCAGACCCAGGCGGAGGAGGCGGTGCTGGGCCTTTTATACCGCAAACTTTCGCAACAGGAGCAGGGCGGCCGGAAACCACGGGAACGTTTCACGTTTTTTTATCGGATGGCCATGTTGTTTTCCGCGATTGTGTTCCGCCTGTTCCTGCCGGTAAAATATCACGGGCTGGAATATGCGGACCTGAACGCGCCCTATCTGCTGATCGGCAATCACCTGCACATGCTGGATCCGTTCCTGATCGGCTGGAAGTGTAACCGTTACCAGATCCGCTATCTGGGCAAGAAGGAACTGATCCGCAACCCTTTGATGCGCGCGATCCATAAGAACCTGCTGATGATCCCGGTGGATCGCCACAACATGGATATGGGCGCGGTGCGCACGTGCCTGAAAACCCTGAAAGAGGGACATGTGCTGGGCATCTTCCCCGAAGGCACGCGATACAAGACCACGGTGATGGAGGAGCTGGAGAGCGGTGTGGGGATGATCGCGCTCCTTGGCAACGCGACGATTCTGCCGGCTTATGTGACCGCAAAGCCCCGGCTGTTTCACCGCGTGGATTGTTATTACGGCGAGCCGTTTACGGTTCGGGACATCGCCGCGAAAGGCGTGAACCGGGAAACCTGCGACGAGGTATTGCAGAAAATCACCGCGCTGTACCGCGAAATGGCGCAGAAATATGGCTGCGGCGTGAAAACAATCCGAAAATAATCCTGTTTTTTGCTTTTCCGACAGGAATGAAAAGCAGGAATCGTGTAAGTTGCGGCGAATAACATCTTTGATTCTGCTTCTGGAGGTTCGTAATGCCGGTATTCATTGCGGAGCACGCAGGTTTCTGCATGGGGGTCCGCCGCGCGGTGGTGGAAGCGATGAAGGCTGCCGACATGGAAAAAAACATCGTCACCATCGGGCCGCTGGTGCATAACCCAGAAGTGCTTCGCAAACTGGAGGCGGCAGGCGTACGCGCGGTGGATACCCCCGAACAGGCATCGGGACGCAGCGCGATCATCCGCAGCCACGGCGTAGCGCCGGCGGTGTACCGTGAACTTGAGGAACGCGGAATCCGGGCGGTCGACCTCACCTGTCCCTTCGTAAAACGCCTGCACGACATTGTGGCCGAATACAGCCGCAACGGAAAACCGGTTATTTTACTGGGCCGAGACGACCACCCTGAAGTGGTGGGCACGGTAGGCTGGTGCGGCGGTATGGTATACACCGTACAGGATGCGGCGGGGGCGGAAAAACTGCCGGAAATGGATGAAGCGCTCGCAGTAGCGCAGACCACGTTTCCGCAGGAGGAATGGGAAAATATCCTGCCCATTCTCCGGCGCAAGGTGAAGAACCTTACGGCGGAAAACACGATCTGCACGGCGACGGTGCAGCGACAGAAAGATGCCAGGGAACTGGCCGCGCGGGTAGACGCGATGCTGGTGGTGGGAGGGCGCGACAGCGCGAATACGCGCAAGCTCTTCGAAACCTGCAGCCGAATCTGCAAACGCACGCTTTGGGTGGAGCGCGCGGCGGATATTCCGCCGGGCTTCGCGGATATTCATTCGGAATCAATTGGGATCACAGCCGGTGCGAGTACGCCGGATTGGTCACTTAAGGAGGTTGTCACACGCATGACGGACAAGGAACAGATGGATCAGAAGGTTTCCCGCGAGGAGGCAGACAAGAGCAGCTTTATGGCTGACGTGGAAGCCACTCTGGTCAAGATCAGGCCCGGACAGTCGGTTACCGGAACGGTCGTTCAAATCACGGACGACGAGGTTTGCGTCAACATCGGCTTCAAGTCCGACGGCCTGATTAAACGCGAAGACCTGGTGACACAGGATGTGAAGCTGGGCGACGAAATTGAAGTGGAAGTCGTCAAGGTCAACGACGGCGAGGGCAACGTGCTGCTGTCTCAGCGCAACATCCTCACCCGCAAGGCTTTCGCAGTGCTTGTCGATAAGTTCGAAAAGGGCGAATTCGTCGAAGGCGTCGGCAAGGAGGTCGTCAAGGGCGGCCTGATTTGCAACGTGGACGGAATTCGCGCGTTCGTGCCTGCGTCGCAGCTCTCCAACCGCTATGTGGAAAAGATCGGCGATTTTGTCGGCCAGACCATGAAGCTGAAAATTATCGAACTGGATGAGCAGAAACGCCGCATCGTCGCCAGCCGCAAGGCCGTGATTAAGGAAGAGTCCACCGCCCGTAAGACGGAAGTATGGGCGAACCTGCACGAGGGCGATGTAGTAAAAGGTATTGTGCGTCGTCTGACCGATTTCGGCGCGTTCGTGGATTTGGGCGGTGTAGACGGCCTGATCCATGTGACCGATCTGAGCTGGGCGCATGTAAAGCATCCTTCGGAGATCGTTCACCCTGACCAGGAAGTAGAAGTCAAAATCCTGAGCCTGGACCCGGAACGCGAACGCATTCAGTTGGGCCTGAAGCAGTTGCAGCCCAAGCCGTGGGACCTTGCGCCCGAAAAGTATCCCGAAGGCGCAATTGTAACCGGCAAAGTCGTGCGTATCACCACCTTCGGCGCCTTTGTGGAGCTGGAGCCGGGTATCGACGGACTGGTGCATATCAGCCAGTGCGCGCTGACCCGCATTAATAAGGTGGAAGACGCCGTGAACGTAGGCGACGAAGTCCGCGTAAAGGTGCTGGGCGTCGATCCTGAAGCCAAGCGAATCAGCCTGAGTATTCGCGCCGTGCTGGAAGCCGAGCGTAAGGATACGGCAGAGTCCGATAAAACCGACGACGGCGCGGAAGCCGTTGCGGTAGATGTGGAAGCCGTGGGCAAGCAACTGGAAGAAGAAGCCCAGGCGGACGAGCAGGAATAAGGTTTCACAGCATTCAACGACCCGTGCGGTATGAATCACCGTACGGGTCGTTTCGTACATTTTCCAATGGGCAAGCGCCTCGCGCGCCGCCTGCTTGCGGCGTTGGGGCGTTCGTGCTACAATACAAAAAGTTTGAACATGCGGGTTCCCGGCGCTGGGCCGGGCTTGCGGGAGGATGAGCATGACGAGGATCGGCGATACGATAACCGAAGGCAAGGGCAAGAGGGTTTATGCGACGGAGAATCCGGACGAGGCCGTTGTGTACTATAAGGATGAAGCGATTGCCTTTCATGGCCTGAAAAGGGGCCGTATCATCGGTAAGGGCGAGATCAACAACCGGATCAGCGAGTATCTTTTTACACTGCTGGCCAGAGAAGGAGTGCCCAACCACTTTATCCGCCGGATTGACGACCGAAGCTCGCTGGTGAAGCGGGTGGAAATTATCCCCGTGGTGGTGAAGGTACGCAATATTGTGGCCGGTAGCCTTGCACGCCGTACTGGATACCCCGAGGGGACGCATCTTAAAAATACGGTCATTGAGTATTGCCTGAAGGATACGGATTTGGATGATCCGCTGGTCAACCTGACGCACATTACCGCGATGGGGCTGGCCACCGCGGAAGAAATCCGGGATATGGAGCGCATCGCTCTGCGCGTGAACGAGATTCTGACCGAAGTACTCCGGGAGATCAACATCGAACTGATTGATTTTAAATTGGAGTTTGGCCGTTTTCACGGCAAAGTGTTGCTTTCCGACGAAATTTCGCCGGACACTTGCCGTTTTTGGGATGCGAGCACCCATGAACCGCTGGATATCGACCGATTCCGCCACGATATGGGCGATGTGGAGGACGCTTACCGCGAAGTGCTTCACCGCCTGACCGGCTGTGTATTTAAAGGCAACGAGGAGGACGCGTAACGTGTTTGAGGGAAAAACGCTGATGATCACCGGCGGCACCGGCTCGTTTGGCGAGGCGGTGCTGAAACGCTTTCTGAATACGCCGATCCGGGAAATCCGCATTTTCAGCCGCGATGAAAAAAAGCAGGACGATATGCGCCATCGGTATCAAAACGATAAAATCAAGTATTACATCGGCGATGTGCGCGATCGCGATTCCGTAACGGCGGCGCTGTATGGGGTGGATTACCTGTTCCACGCCGCTGCGCTGAAACAGGTACCCTCCTGCGAGTTTTTCCCGCTGGAAGCGGTAAAAACCAACGTGCTGGGCACGGAAAACGTACTCTCCGCCTGCATTGAGGCGGGGGTGCGCAAGGTGATCTGCCTGTCGACCGATAAGGCGGCCTATCCCATCAACGCCATGGGCACTTCCAAAGCGATGATGGAAAAGGTGTTTGTGGCTAAATCGCGCACGGTTTCACCTGAAAATACGCTGATCTGCGGCACGCGTTACGGCAACGTGATGTGTTCCCGCGGATCGGTCATCCCGCTGTTTATCGAGCAGATCAAAGCGGGTCGGCCAATCACCGTAACCGAGCCGGAAATGACGCGTTTCATGATGAGCCTGGACGAGGCGGTGGAACTGGTGCTGTATGCGTTTGAACATGCGCATACCGGCGATATTCTGGTCAAAAAATCCCCGGCCTGCACGATTGGCGTGCTGACGCAGGCAGTGAAGCGAATTTTCCATTCCGATCTGCCCGACCAGCGGATCGGTATGCGGCACGGGGAAAAGATGTACGAAACGCTTCTGACGAATGAGGAATGCATGCATGCTGTGGATATGGGTGATTTTTACCGCGTGCCCGCCGACGTGCGTGACCTGAACTACGATAAATATATGGTACAGGGTGACCGCGATCGCAATACCCTGACCGAGTTTAACAGCAGCAACACCCAATTGCTGACCGTGGAAGAAATGACGGAAAAATTGCTGGCCCTTCCTTATATACAGGAAGAACTGGCAGGCTGGAACGGCTGATGCAAACGCTGTATCGTGTAACGGATATGGACCGGATCGCGCCACTGTTTGAGGGCTGGCCGGAAAATCTGGCGCGCTCCACACTAGACGGATGCATGGGAGAAGCATATGCTAACCCCACGCATACGGCGGCGTTGGTGTCGAATGGGGATATTGCCTTTCTGGCTGGCGACGCGGGGTGCCCGGAGGCAGAAACGCTGGCGGGTTATCGACCGCCATCGATGCAGGGGCGGATGATCCTGCTGTCGTCACGGGAACCGGAATGGCACCCGGTGATTGAGCGCGTATGGGGCAATCTGGCCCGTAAGGTGGAACGGTACGCCATCCGCAAGGATGTGGATCATTTTAACGGGGATGCGTTACTCCGCATTACCGAGACACTTCCGACGGGCGTTCGGTTGACTCCGCTGGAAGGGGAGTTGTACCATAAGGTGCGGGCGGAGGAATGGTCGCGGGATTTCGTGAGCCAGTTCCGGGATGAAGAGGATTATAAGGCACGCGGTTTGGGTGTGCTGGGGTTATACGGGGAGGAGCCGGTGGCCGGAGCCTCCTCCTACGTGGTTTTTCGAGGCGGCATCGAAATTGAGATTGATACCCGCATGGACTGGCGCAGACGCGGGCTGGCGACAGCCTGCGGCGCGGCGCTGATGCTGCGATGTTTTAAACGCGGCCTGTACCCCAGCTGGGATGCGGCCAACCGTGAATCGGTCGCGCTGGCGGAGAAACTGGGCTATGTTTACGACCGACCCTATACGACCTACGAAATCGACTGAAAAGTACGGCCGCGGGGGATCGCTCAAACGGCTGCATGGCAGGCATCGCAAAGGCGCGGGGCTTCGGCTTCGCGCTTGTTTCTTTGCCTGAGAAGTACAGGGAAAGAACGAAAAAAATTGTCAAAATTCTAACACACAGGCAGGAAAAGAGGAGGTATATGCAGAAGAGATAGAAACGGGAAAGAATTGAGCTTTTTCAACACATCCCAAAATACGGCAGATTGACCCGACGGAAGGAGAACGGAAATGCAGAACTCTCAAGACCTAACCAAGGTGCAGGCGCTTCGCGACGCCCTGAACACGGGTGATGAGAAACGCATCAAGGCGCAGCGTGACGCAGGCAAGCTGACCGCGCGCGAGCGTATCGAGAAGCTCGTGGATAACGGCAGTTTCGTGGAGATGTATGCGCTCGTCAGTGAAAACGGGGGAGCGGCAGGCGTCGTAACCGGATACGCAACGATCCAGAATCGCCCGGTTTACCTGTTCGCCCAGGACTTCACGGTTCACGGCGGCGCAATGGGGAAACTTCAGGCGCAAAAGATTAACAAAACGCTGGATCTTGCCCTTAAAACCGGCGCGCCCGTACTGGCCCTTTGCGACAGCGCCGGTGTGCGTGTGGATGAGGGCGCGGAAGCGATGAACGCCTATGCGGAAATTTACCGCAACATGGCCCGCCTGAGCGGCGTATGCCCGATGGTCGCGGTCGTGCTCGGTCCCTGCATCGGCGGCGCGGCGCTGATTGCCCAGCTGGCGGATGTGAGCATCATGGCGAAGAAAGTTTCTTCCATGATGGTGTTCGGCCCGCAGGTGCTGGCGGCGATGAACGGCGTGGACGTGAAAATCGACGCGCTGGGCGGCGCGGAGATGATGGCCAAACAGGGCGGATGCTCGCTGGTGGCGGCGGACGAAGCCGAAGCGCTGGATATGGCGGTGAAGGCCCTTTCGCTGCTGCCCGGCTGCAACGCCGAAGACGCCGAACTGGTGGACGGCGACGATATGAACCGCCTGCTTTCCGCTGTGGATGCCGACAAAGCGTCCGCAGTGCTTGCGGATCTGTTTGACGCCGGCACGATGCTGGAGCTGAAAGCCGCTTACGAAACCGGCGTGCACACGGCCATGGGCCGCATCGCGGGCCACTCCGTGGGTGTTGTCGCCACCGAAGCGGGCTATCTGACCGCCGGTGCGCTGCAGAAAGCCGCGCGTTTCGTGCACTTTATGGATTGCTTCAACCTGCCCGTGGTGAGCGTGCTCAACACCAGCGGGGTGAAGATTGACAAGCTGGATAACCAGAGCTGGCTGATGAACGCGCAGAGCCAGTTACTGTACGCCTACGCAACCGCGACTGTGCCCAAACTGTGCGTGGTCACCGGCAGCGCCGTCGGCCAGGCTTATGTAGCCATGGGCGGCAAGGCGAATGCGGACGTTACCTATGCCTGGCCCGACGCGATCATCAGCGCCCTTACGCCGGAAGCCGCCGTGGCGGTGTTGTACGGCGACGAAGTAAAGGCCGACAAGGGCACGCCCGACGAAGCGCGCGCCAAATACGCCGCGAAATACGTTGAGGAAGTTGCCGGCGCGCTGAAAGCTGCCGAAGCGGGCCTGGTGGACGACGTGATCGATCCCGCCCAGACGCGCAAGCTGCTGGCCGCCGCGCTGGAAATGCTGTTCAGCAAACGCGACAGCAACCCGGCTAAGAAACACGGCAACATGCCCCTGTAAAGCGCGAAAGGAAGATAAACGATGGACAAGTTGTTATTCGGCCTTTCCGTGATGGCGATCGGTCTGGTGATCGTCTTTGCGGGGCTGGTTCTGCTGATTGGCTGCATCAAGCTGATCACGTATTTTTCTCAACCGCGCGGCAAGAAGAACGCATCTGTTTCTGTCGAACCGGAAGCGCTTGCCGAGGAAGAACCGGAAACCGTTATGGATATAGCAGATGAGGGTGTGACGCCGGAAACGATCGCCGCCATTACCGCCGCCATCGCTGCGATCTGGCAGGGTGATACCGGATTCGTTGTGCGCCGGGTTCGCCGGGTGCATAACGCGGCCGCGTGGAACCTCGCGGGCCGCGAGGATCAGGTTTACAGCCGGATGTAACGGTTACCCAACCGCATCGAATGAATTATTTACACAAGGAGGATTCCCCTTTATGCGTCAGTTTAACATTACTGTCAATGGCGTTGCGTATCAGGTCTCTGTTGATGAAGTGGCCGCCGGTGCCGCCGCCCCTGTTGCAGCGCCTGCCCCTGTTGCCGCCGCTCCCGCGCCGGTCGCGGCCCCCGCGCCGGCTGCCAAGCCCGCCGCCAAGGCTGTAGCCGGCGGCACCAAAATCAATTCCCCGATGCCCGGCACCATCCTGGACCTGAAGTGCAAGGTTGGCGATACCGTAAAGAAGGGCACCATACTGCTGATTTTGGAAGCCATGAAAATGGAGAACGAGATCATTGCTCCCGTTGATGGAACCGTGAAACAGATCGCCGTTAATAAGGGCGCTTCTGTCAGCAGCGGCGATTTGATGGTTGTGATCGGTTAAGTCCGTTATGCTCTGCAACAAGATAGAAAAGGAGTGAATGGACGACCATGGAAAGCATCAATATCGGCGAAAGTTTGGTAAAACTCGCACAGACGTCAGGTATCTCGGCGCTGATCAGTTCACCGCAAAACCTGATTATGCTTGCGATCGCCTGTGTGTTGATTTATCTGGCGATCGTGAAGAAATACGAACCCCTGCTGCTTTTACCCATCGCGTTTGGCATGCTGCTGGCCAACCTGCCGCTGGCGGGCCTGATGGATGGGCCGACGTACGAGTATTTTAACGAGGCGACGCACGCGGGTAAAAGCGGTATCCCGGTGATTCTGGCGGACGGTACGACCGTTTTCCAGTATATCAAGCAGACCGGTGGTTTACTGTACTATCTCTATCAGGGCGTTAAGCTGGGTATCTACCCGCCGCTGATCTTTCTGGGCGTTGGCGCGATGACCGACTTCGGCCCTCTGATCGCCAACCCCAAGAGCCTTTTGCTGGGTGCTGCTGCACAGCTGGGTATCTTTGTTACCTTCATCGGCGCGCTGCTGCTGGGCTTTACGCCCGCGGAAGCCAGCTCGATCGGTATCATCGGCGGCGCGGACGGCCCCACGGCCATCTACCTGACCGGTAAACTGGCGCCCCATCTGCTTGGGCCTATCGCCGTGGCTGCGTACAGCTACATGGCGCTTGTGCCCGTGATTCAGCCGCCGATTATGCGCGCGCTGACCACCAAAAAGGAACGCATGATCGTGATGGAGCAGCTTCGCCCCGTCAGCAAACGCGAAAAGATCATCTTCCCGATCGCCGTTACCATTATCGTAAGCCTCCTCCTGCCCGCGGCTGCGCCGCTGGTCGGCATGCTGATGCTGGGTAACCTCTTCCGCGAAAGCGGCGTGGTGGAACGTCTAACGAAAACCTCCGAGAACGATTTGAATAATATCGTCGTTATCTTCCTTGGAGTTACGGTCGGCGCAACGGCAAGCGCGCAAACCTTCCTGAACGTGCAAACGCTGGAAATCATCGTGTTGGGCGTGTTTGCGTTCGGCTTTGGCACCGCGGGCGGCGTGCTGCTGGGCAAACTGATGAATAAAATTTCCGGTGGCAAGATCAACCCGCTGATCGGCTCCGCAGGCGTATCCGCCGTACCGATGGCGGCGCGTGTAAGCCAGGTGGAAGGTCAGAAGGCCAACCCGGGCAACTTCCTGCTGATGCACGCGATGGGCCCCAACGTGGCGGGCGTTATCGGTTCCGCAATTGCGGCGGGCATCCTGCTGAGCATGTTCGGGGCGTAAGCCGCACGTTTGAAAGGAGAATTTATCATGGCCAAGGTCGGAATTACCGATACGATTCTGCGCGACGCGCACCAGAGCCAGGCCGCGACGCGTATGCGGATCTCCCAGATGGAGCCCGCGTTTGAGAAACTGGACAAGGTTGGCTACTATTCGCTGGAGTGCTGGGGGGGCGCAACGTTTGACAGCTGCCTCCGCTTCCTGAACGAGGACCCGTGGGAGCGCCTGCGCACCCTGCGCAAGGGCCTGCCCAACACCAAACTGCAGATGTTGCTGCGCGGCCAGAACATACTGGGCTACAAGCATTACGCTGACGACGTGGTGGACTTCTTCGTGAAGAAGACCGTGGAAAACGGATGCGATATCATCCGCTGCTTCGATGCGCTCAACGACCTGCGCAACATGGAAACCGCCGTGAAAGCCACCAAGAAATACAAGGGCATCGCGGAAGTCGCCATGAGCTACACCATCAGCCCCGTGCATACGGAGGATTACTTCGTCAAGCTCGCGGCGGACATCGCCAAGATGGGCGCGGACATCATCTGCATCAAGGATATGGCGAACCTGCTGCTGCCGTATTCCGCGTACAGCCTGGTGAAGCGCCTGAAGGCCGAAACCGGCCTGCCCATCATCCTGCACACGCATGATACCACCGGCACCGGCGCTATGACGCTGCTCAAGGCCGTGGAAGCGGGCGTGGACGTGATTGATACCGCGCTGTCCCCGTTAGGCGGCGGCACGTCTCAGCCCTCTACCGAAGCGATGGTCGCCACCTTGCAGGGCACCGAGTATGATACCGGTCTGGACCTGAAACTGCTGGTGGATCTGGCTGGTTACTTCCGCGGCGTAGCGGAGGAACTGACCAAGGAAGGCTGGCGCGACCCGGCTCGCGTGCTCGCGACCGACGCCAACACCCTGATTTATCAGGTGCCCGGCGGAATGCTGAGTAACCTGATCGGCCAGCTGAAGCAGGCTAACGCCATGGACAAGTACTACGACGTGCTGGCGGAAGTGCCGCGCGTACGCAAGGACTTTGGCTATCCCCCGCTGGTCACCCCCACCAGCCAGATTGTGGGCACGCAGGCCGTGATGAACATTCTGGGCGGCGAGCGCTACAAGATGGTCACCAAGGAGTCCAAGGGCTTGCTGCGCGGCGAATATGGCCGTCTGCCCGCCCCTGTGAACGAAGAAGTGCGTAAAAAAGTAATCGGCGACGACAAAGTGATCACGCATCGCCCCGCCGATGATATCCCGCCGGAACTGGACAAGTACCGCGAAGAAATCCGCGATTACTACCAGCAGGAAGAAGACGTATTGAGCTACGCGCTCTTCCCGCAGGTGGCCGTGAAGTACTTCCAGTACCGCCAGGCTAAACAGTTGGGTGTGGACAGTACCATGCTTGACAAAGAACAGAAGACCATGCCTGTCTGATCCCGGATCACCACGCGCCCAAACGGTAACGCCGTTTGGGCGTTTTTGCTGTTGGGGCAAAATGACAGTCTGTGATGCTTTATACTGTTTCAATTCATTAATGCAATAAAGATCGCGAGTGATTTTATTTTGTGACGAGGAGCGAAGCGAGCAGGCAAGCGACAGCGCAGCCTGCGACGACTAAGCGACTGGAGTAGCGGTGGCTACGTCGAGACTTCGCGACGATGCTACAGGATCAAAGAGCCGCGAGATTGGAGCGTTAACGATTTGAAATAGTATCATAACGGAACCGGATGGGATTCTGCCTCGGGAGTGGCGTGCAAACGTGTTTCGCCCTTTACGGAAAGCAGCGGAACAATGTATAATGACATCCGGAGAAACCGAAAGGGGAACTGGTAATGATCGATTTTACTTTTCAAAATCCTGCAAAAATCATCTTTGGCCGGACAGCGCTTTCCCATCTGGGGGAAGAGGCGCTGAAATAC
>JAEWYP010000015.1 GCA_023395615.1 Bacillota bacterium | reverse complement strand
CGCGACGGTCGCGCCAACCATGGGGTTGTTGCCCATGCCGATGAGGCCCATCATTTCCACGTGGGCGGGCACGGAGGAAGAACCCGCAAACTGCGCATCGCTGTGCATACGGCCCATGGTGTCGGTCATGCCATAGCTGGCGGGGCCGGCGGCCATGTTGTCCGGGTGCAGGGTGCGGCCCGTGCCGCCGCCGCTGGCCACGGAGAAGTACTTTTTGCCGTTATCCACGCACCACTTTTTGTAGGTGCCGGCCACGGGGTGCTGGAAGCGGGTGGGGTTGGTGCTGTTGCCGGTGATGGATACGTCCACATCCTCCAGCCGCATAATCGCCACGCCCTCAGTTACGTCGTCTGCGCCGTACACGCGCACTTTGGCCTTGTCGCCGGTGCTGTAGGCGGTTTCTTTTTCAATCTTCACTTCGCCGGCGTAGTAATCCATCTGCGTTTTCACGTAGGTGAAGCCGTTGATGCGGCTGATGATGAAAGCCGCGTCCTTGCCCAGGCCGTTCAAAATCACGCGAAGCGGCTCTTTGCGCACCTTGTTGGCGGTACGCGCAATGCCGATGGCGCCTTCCGCGGCGGCAAAGCTCTCGTGGCCCGCCAGGAAGCAGAAGCACTTGGTTTCGTCGCGCAGAAGCATCGCGCCCAGGTTGCCGTGGCCGAGGCCCACCTTGCGCTGGTCGGCGACCGAGCCGGGAATGCAAAAGCTCTGCAGGCCCAAGCCGATGGCTTCGGCGGCGTCCGCGGCGGTTTTCACGCCTTTTTTAAGCGCGATGGCCGCGCCCAGCGCGTACGCCCAAACGGCGTTTTCAAATGCGATGGGCTGTATGCCCTGCACGATGCCGCGCACGTCGATGCCCTTGTCCTTCACGTATTGCGCCATGGCGTCCAAATCGGAGAAGCCATACTCCGCAAGCGTTTTTTCGATTTTCGCGATTCTTCTGTCGTATCCTTCAAAAGTAGCCATGTTTCCCTCACCTCTTATCAAATCTCGGTTTTACTGGCGCCGGGGGTCGATCACTTCGACCGCTTCGGCGAAACGGCCGTAGCTGCCGATATTCTTCTCGTAAGCTTCCTTGGGATCGACGCCCTTCTTGATGGCGTCCATCATTTTGCCGAGGTTCACGAACTGGTAGCCGATGACCTCGCGGTCCTTGTCCAGACCGATTTTGAGCACGTAGCCTTCGGCCATTTCCAGATAGCGGACACCCTTTTTCATGGTGCCGTACATGGTGCCAATCTGGCTGCGCAGGCCCTTGCCCAGGTCTTCCAGACCCGCGCCGATGGCCAGGCCGTCTTCGGAGAACGCGCTCTGAGTGCGGCCATAGGCAATCTGCAAAAACAGTTCGCGCATGGCGGTGTTAATCGCGTCGCATACCAGGTCGGTGTTCAGCGCTTCCAAGATGGTCTTGCCGGGCAAAATTTCGGCGGCCATGGCGGCGGAGTGCGTCATGCCGGAACAACCCAGCGTTTCTACCAGCGCTTCCTGAATCACCCCGTTTTTCACGTTCAGGCTCAGTTTGCAGGCGCCCTGCTGCGGTGCGCACCAGCCTACCCCGTGGGTAAAACCGCTGATGTCGGTAATCTGGCGGCTCTGCACCCATTTCCCTTCTTCGGGGATCGGAGCGGGGCCGTGATCAGGGCCCTTCTTCACGCATACCATTTCTTCCACTTCTCTGGAGTATTGCATGGATCGTATTCCTCCTGTTCGGCGTAAAAATCTATCCTACGGGCATACCGTTGTAGTATAACATATTTTGCCCGTGGTAGAAAGGGGCGGCCCCGATTTTGATAAAAAAATGTCAGACCGTTTGCCTGATTGCCAAAATGCAAATTACACGGTACGCTGAGGCATGGAACGCTTCAGCGGTCCATCAACGGGCATACGGAGGCGACAAGATGGAAATTACCCTGCGACCCCTCACAGATTTGGACATCCCCACGCTGACCCGCTGGCTTGGCATGCCGCATGTCACCCCCTGGTATACTCATCCGGAGGACTGGCTTACGGAGGTGGCCGAGCGAAACGGAGAGTTTAACTGGATCCGGCATTTCATCATCTGCGCGGATCAGCAGCCGATCGGTTTTTGCCAGTATTATCCGTATTGGAAGAGCGGGGAGGATTGGCAGGGTTCTCTGACGTTGGCGGGCAGTTACAGTTTGGATTATCTGATCGGCGAACCTTCCTTTCTGCGAAAGGGGTATGCCGGTCGCGCGCTTCGACTGCTTTGCCGGCGGGTTTTCACCTGCCCGGACGCGGCGCGGATTATCGTGCAGCCCGAGCCGGAAAATTTCGCGTCCTGTAAAACGCTGCTAAGCGTCGGTTTCCGCTACAACGAGCCAAACCGCCTTTATCTGCTGGATCGTTAGCCCTGTGCCTTCAGCTGATTCGTGATATCGGATGTTACTGCCGACAGAGTCCATGCCCGTTCTCCTGTCGGTCGACTCTCTGCCGACCGTGTTTTCAGTTTGCGAACACACAGACACCATGTTATAATAGGGATTGCTGATTTTGCCGCGTCCGCGGCGCTGTAAGGAGTTCTCTATGGATCGCAAAGAAGAAATTATCCGGCTGCAGATGGATGTAATCAATCAAATGACCCAAACCAACCTGCGCCGCATCGCGGACGATTTGTGGGGTATGCCCACGTTGCAGTCAGGCGGAACCCCCGCCGTCAAAGAACCCGGCGTATCCGCTGCCCCGGAGGTTCCCACGCAGGCCGCGAATGCCGCCCCGGCCGCAGTTCAGGCCGGACAGAAACAGGCGGAAGAACCGCCGGAAAAGATCGACGATTTAAAAAAAGAACTGGAAGGCTACATTGGCCTGACAGTAATTAAAAAAGAAGTACAGAGCCTGATTAACCTTGTAACGGTACAAAAGCTGCGCAAAGAAAACGATTTGCCGGTTGAGGATCTGTCTTTGCACATGGTTTTTTCGGGCAATCCGGGCACCGGTAAAACCATGATTGCCCGCCTGATGAGCCGTATTTATAAAAGCCTCGGCATCCTGTCCAAGGGGCAGCTCGTGGAGGTTGACCGCGGCGGACTGGTGGCAGGCTACGTCGGCCAGACAGCGATTAAAACGGGAGAGGCGATCCAGAAGGCGCTGGGTGGCGTGCTGTTTGTGGACGAGGCTTATGCCCTGACCGATCACGGCGAGAACGATTATGGGCAGGAAGCGGTGGATACCCTGCTCAAAGCCATGGAAGATCACCGCGACGATTTGGTTGTAATCGTTGCCGGATATACGGAGCTGATGGAAACCTTCATCCATTCCAACCCCGGTCTGGAAAGTCGCTTTAACCGCTTTATGCACTTCCCCGATTACACGGTGGACGAAATGCTGGCGATTTTTGATATGCGCTGTAAAAAGAGCGGATATGCGCTCGCTATGGACGCTCGCGATCTGCTAAAAGGTTTGTTTGCCCTGCTGAGTCTGGATGTGAAGGGTTTTGGCAACGCGCGCGGGGTACGCAACCTGTTTGAGCGGGCGGTCAGTGCGCAGGCCGATCGGCTGGCCGGACTCGCCAGCGTTACGCGCGACGAACTGATGCTGTTAACCTGCGCAGACCTTCGCGTCGCCGCGGGAGAGGAACAGGTTGCGGAGAAAGAAGCGCAAAATACCGACAACGCCGAAACGGAACCGGTGAACGAAACAGCAGAGAAACAGACCGATCCCCAACAGACATCTGATTAACTTCTGCCTGGATTCAACAGGCTCCGCTGCGGCCTCACATCTGTGAAATAGGGTACCGTAGCGCACGTTACCTGTTGTCCTCTGTGTTTATCACAAGCGATTTCCATTCGCGTATATAAATGAATTATGCAAAGGGAATGAAGTTCTCCCATGGATTAACTCCTAAATCGCCATTGCGCTGATGACTTCTACGAAATACTGAGCGTATCAGCTCAACGTTTGGGAGAGATCGCATGCGGACCTGTATAATTGTTGGCATCGGCGGCTTTATCGGTACGGTTTGTCGGTATTTACTCACATTAATTCCCTATACGAACAAGACCGGGTTTCCGCTGATCACATTGCTGATCAACGTTGCCGGGGCATTTGTGATTGGCATCATCGCCGCGTTGGCGGCAAAGTATCACGGCATCAATGCCGATCTGATGGCCTTTCTGCGCGTCGGAATCTGCGGGGGGTTCACGACATTTTCTACATTTGCGCTTGAAATATCCGGCCTTTGGAATCACGGCAGGCCGTGGATTGGGATCGCCTATATTGTGTTAAGTCTTCTGTTCAGTCTGCTTGCCGTAAGCCTCGGAAAAGCACTGGTTTCCTGATAGGTTGCTCATGCGCTGCTCCAATCCCTGGGCTTGAGAATTCCTGCTGTATTGGTTTTGATGAGCGCGATGATAAACCAGCGAAGATTTCAAAGGATTGTTTCAGTTTCATAAAATAAAGCGCGGCTGCAGGTTCTCTGCAATCACGCCTTATTTTTATGCTTCTTCTGCATCAGGCGGTATCTGTTTCCACCCAATGCACAGGCCGTTGAGTAAATCAGTCGGTTGCCAGGTAATCTGAGTGCAACCCAACTCCTTCATCATCAACAGGGTTGTTTCTTTGGTTTGCGTTTTAAGCGGCTCATCCTCCACTTCGGTGTGGAACAGTTCCGTCAACTGACGCAGAGGTGTGGGCAGTGTCCTGATTCCTACCAGCATCTGGCCGCCGGGTTTCAGTACCCGTAACGCTTCGCTGATGGATTGTCTGGAGACGGGCGCGGAAACCTGCTTAATATAAACAGAATCAAAAGTGCTTTCCCGCCAGGGAATATCTTCCCGTGACCCGTAGACGATATCCGCGTTCCGCAACCGGGAGCGGGCCGCCCGCACCGTTTCCATATCTTCGGACATACCGCAGATTTCACATTCCATGTTGCGGTTCAGATACTCCAGCATCAAGCCGGTGCCCACGTGAACATCCAGTACTTTATCTCCGCGTTCAGCCGTGGACCAGCGCAGCATGCCCCTCTCCATGGCCGACAGTTTAGGCTTTTTGTCCAGCGAAGGTTGCGGCGCATAGCGCTTGCTCTGTGCTTTGGTAATCATGCCATGCACTCCTTCTCAAAGTAGTTCTTTTACAGTATAACACAACTTTGAGAAGAATGCACGCATTATTGTAACATAATCTTAATTAATTTTGAACTTCCTGTAAGATGTAGGTTTTTGAAGCCTTTCCCAACAGCCTGCGGAAGAACAGGAGATTCAAAATCAGCGCAACCGCACAGAGCAGTACCAGCGAGAGAATATGGCTTACCCCCAGCACGCTCAGCCCATAGAATGCGCCGCCACAGGCCGCGATAAATCCCATGGAACCGAACATGCCAAGCGACGCCATTCCGTTCTGTTTGATGGCTTCCGTTTCATTCTTCCATCCGAACCGGGGATGGGCCACATCCACCATGAGTTCCGCAATCGTTGAGGCAGTGGAGAACAGCAGGGAGCAGAGGAAACCGATCAACAGCTCCGGAATAATTGATGGTAGCATGATGAAAACGATTACAACCATCGGGAAACAGCAGATCATGTTGATCGTTATCCCCATCATCAGCTTCGCCAGCAGCTGCGTTTGCGGTTTCACCGGCAGCGTGCGGAAGAATTCATGCCGTTTCCCTTCGCGGGATACCGCCGTGCCCGTCGCCATGCTGGTGGTTGCCGTAAAGGCGAATACCGCCGTTGCAATCGCGATCATCAGTCCCTTAGGAACCAGCGTTATCAGTTGCGAAAGAGGCTGCATATCCATTCCGCCGGTTCCGGAACTGAGCGACATCACGACAAAAATCATCGGGTACATCACCGCAGCAGCCAGACAGTTCATGGCATAAATCGGCACCGTGAAAATCTCGCGTACTTCTCTGCGATACAGCGCACGGAACTGGGTCCGCATGCCATGGCGATCCACGCGTTTCTTCGCAGCGGAGTTCATTCGCGTCAGGGTTTCGTTCTGCTGGATGGCCAGGCGCTGGTAGCTGCCTCCCAGCAGTAGAACCATCACGCCGATTGCGGCCACGTTAAGCGCCGCGAAGCCGATCCAGCCACCGATCGCAGCAAGATTCATCTGGGTCAGAGCAGCCACAAACCAGCGAATCGGAGGATATAGACCCGCAAAAACATCCAGTACACGGCGCTGGCGGGTAATCAGCTGCAATACCGCGGCTCCCATATCGTCGTTCGACGCGGAGGACATGGAGAATTTCATATCCGCCCACATAAACGCTACCAGGAACAGCATGCTCATTACAACCGTCAGTGCTTCGCGGCGTTTCCACAGTGCCGAAACACGGATCAGCGCAAAGGAGAGCAGCGTAACCACCGCAATCGGAACCATCGGCATGAACGGCACCAGCAACAGCGCCTTCAGGTAATACCATACGTTCATCGTCTGGTTGATGCCGTACAGTACCACCACCGGCAGGCAGATCAGCAGAGCGATTCCCGCTTCCCCCAGCCAGATTCGGATCAGTTTCGCGGTCAGCAGCGATCGGGAAGAGATCGGCAGCGAGGAAACCAGCGTAACATCCTTGGAGAAGAAAAGCTCGCTGATAATGTAGAAGAAGCTGGTAATGACCGTCATCAGGGTACAAAGAACGCCCGTCAGCGCAAGCATGGTTTCCGGCTCCCCCAACTGGCTGAATGCCCCGAACATCAGGTACTCAATCCCAACCAGCATTGCGTAGAGGATCAGCATGGAAACCATAATCAGTGCAAAGCTGAGAATGGACTTGACTTTGGAACGTTTTCCGCCCAGAAAAGTTGCTGGATTCCATGCCGCGATGCGTTGCTTAATCAGAATTCTCAGGTATGGCAGCATGGGTTATGCCTCCTCGTTCTCCGTAAGATTCAGGAACAGGTCTTCCAGAGTGCTGGCCTGATCCTGTTTCATCAATTTCTCGGGATCGCCCTGCGCAATCAGTTTGCCGCGGCGGATGATCCCCACCTCGTCGCACAGGCGTTCCGCCACGTCCAGTACGTGCGTGGAAAAGAACACGGTTTTTCCCTGATCGCAATACTCGCGCATTTCATTTTTCAATTCGCGCATGCTGGCCGGGTCCAACCCTACCATCGGTTCATCCAGCACCCAGATGCTCGGCTGATGAATCAGTGACCCGATGATTTGCAGTTTCTGCTTCATTCCGTGGGAGAAGCTGCGAATCGGTTGTTGAATCGCATCTTTCAAATCATATTTTTCCAGATACTTTTCAATATGTTCTTTGCGTTCCCGGTTTCCCACCTGGTACATATCCGCAAGGAAATTCAGATAATCCATCCCCGTAAGGCGTTCAAACATCTCGAAGCTGTCGGGTACGAAACCGAATTTCCGCTTGGCTTCGATAGGGTTCTTCAGCAGGTCCACGTCTTCCAGCAGAATATTCCCTTCATCCGGGTTGAGAATACCGGTCATCATTTTTATCGTGGTCGTTTTCCCGGCGCCGTTGGGGCCGAGGAAGCCGAACACCTTTCCCCCGTCAATTTCCAGGTTCAGATCGTCTACGGCCTTGACGGAACCGCCGGCATACGTTTTGGTTACGTGCTCAAAGCGAATCATACTTTCCTCCTGTTGATCGGGCCATCATCCCGCATCTGCGGCTTCAAGTCCTTTGTTTTCGTGCATCAGCATATCACGCGACGCAAAAAAAGGGAAGCGGCTTTGCTCCACTTCCCCTCTTTACGGTTCCAAATCATCCGTTTTCTGCCCGTTCCTGAATCATGTCCTTTACTTTCATCAGGCGGGTCAGGCTACCGCGCTCGTTTTCATCCAGCTTCATGGTGATAAACCGGATTGTTTCCTCAAACTGAGGAATCATCACATATTCCAGCGCGTTCACACGGCGGCGTGTTTTTTCGATCTCATCCGCCAGAAGGTCGCATGCTTTCTCCACTTCTGCAAGGTGGATCATTTTGGGTAAAAGCGCCGCCAGCCCTTCGATCGCGCCGTCCAATTGGGCGGATGTTTCCGCCAGGCCATAGCTCAGCGTCGTCTGTTGAGCCTCTTCCTTTACGGTCAGGGCAGGAACGCGTACGCTCAGCACGCTGCGAATGCCCATGTCCACGCTCACGCTTCGCGCAGGATACAGCAGAGCCTCTTCCATCAGTTGCGGTTCCGTTACGGCGCGCGCCATCGCGAAATTTCCCAGTGCTGTTCCCAGTTCCTTTTCCACCTCGCGGCGCAAGCGGTCGTTTTCCCGTACCAGCAGGATAAACTGGCGAACCATCTCATCGCGCTTATCCTTGAGCAGTTTATGCCCTCGCCGCGCGGTCACCAGTCGCCGCTTGATGCGCGTCAGTTCCATGCGGGTCGGGTTTACACGCATCGCGGCTGGCATTATTCGGCCTCCCCGGCGCTGTCGCCGTTTTCTTCAATGGTATTATCATGCAGGTATTTATCCAGCATGTCGTCGCGAATACGCTTCAACTCGTTGCGGGGCAGCATCGCCAGCAGACCCCAGCCGATATTGAGGGTCTCCTCAATCGAACGGTTTGCCTGATACCCCTGCGATATATACTGCTTTTCAAACGCGTCGGCAAAGGCGGCGTATTTTTTATCCACATCCGTCAGCGCGGCGTCGCCCAGAATGACCGCCAGTTCTTTTGCATCTTTACCGCGGGAGTAAGCGGCAAAGAGCTGGTTCATTGTCGCCGCGTGATCCTCGCGCGTCTTTCCCTTGCCGATGCCCTTGTCCTTCAGACGGCTCAGGGAAGGCAGTACGTCGATGGGCGGCTGAATCCCCTTGCGGTACAGTTCCCGGCTCAGGATGATCTGCCCTTCGGTGATATAGCCGGTCAGGTCGGGAATCGGATGGGTTTTATCGTCTTCCGGCATGGTGAGGATCGGGATCTGCGTGATGGATCCTTTTTTGCCGATCACGCGACCCGCGCGCTCGTAGATGCTTGCAAGGTCGGTATACAGATAACCGGGATAACCACGGCGACCCGGCACTTCCTTGCGTGCGGCGGATACTTCGCGCAGGGCTTCCGCATAGTTGGTGATGTCGGTCAGGATGACCAGCACATGCATGTCTTTTTCATAAGCCAGATATTCAGCGGCCGTCAGCGCCATACGCGGCGTCGCGATACGCTCGATAGCCGGATCGTTTGCAAGGTTCATAAACAGCACGGCACGTTCGATGGCGCCTGTACGCCGGAAGTCGCTGATAAAATACTCGGCTTCCTCAAACGTAATACCGATCGCGCCGAACACTACGGCAAACTTTTCATTAGCGCCCAATACCTTCGCCTGGCGGGCAATCTGCGTTGCCAACTGGGCATGCGGCAGACCGTTGCCGGAGAACACCGGCAGTTTCTGGCCGCGCACCAGCGTGTTCAGTCCGTCAATCGCACTGATACCCGTCTGAATAAATTCATTGGGGTAGTCGCGGGCAGCAGGGTTTAACGGTTCGCCGTTGATATCCTTCCGTTCGTCCGGGATCAGCGCCGGGCCATCGTCCCGGGGGTTTCCCATTCCATCGAACACGCGGCCCAGCATATCCATGCTGACGCCCAGCTCGATGGAGTGTCCCAGAAAACGCGCGGTTGCGGTCTCGATTTGCAGACCGTTGCTGCTTTCAAACAGCTGTACCAGCGCGCGGTCCCCATCCACTTCCAGCACCTTGCCGCGTCGGATTTCCCCATTTTGCTGCCGGATTTCGACCAGTTCGTTATACGTTACGCCTTCCACCTGGTCTACCAGCATCAGGGGGCCGACGACCTCTTTGATGGTTCGGTATTCCTTGAGCATCGCTTAGAGTTCCCCTTTCTCGGAGATCGCGGCAATCTGGCCGGCCAGTTCATTTTCGATTTCCGTAAACTGCTTTTTCTGGTCCTCCGGGATGTATTTACTGCGACCGATCCGTTCCCGTACCGGCAGGTTGATCACATCGCTGAGGTTTGCGCCCGCATCCAGCGCCTGCCTGCCCTTGGCGTAGTAATCCAGAATCAGGCGGAGCATTAAATACTGCTTATCCAGCGAGGTGTAAGTATCCACATCGTCAAACGCATTCTGGTGCAGGTAATCCTCGCGGATGGAACGGGCAACCTCCATGGTCAGCCGGTCTTTCCAGCTCAGCGCGTCCATGCCAACCAGCTGAACAATTTCCTGCAATTCGCTTTCTTCCTGCAAAACCAGCATGGCCCGCGCGCGCAGTTCATTCCATTCCGGCGATACATGGTCGTTGAACCAATCCTCGAGATGATCGGTATACAGCGAATAGGACTGCAGCCAGTCAATTGCCGGGAAATGGCGCTTGTACGCCAGTTGGGCACTCAAGCCCCAGAAAACTTTAACAATCCGAAGCGTTGCCTGCGACACCGGCTCGGAAATATCGCCGCCCGGAGGGGATACTGCGCCAATGGCGCTGATGCTGCCCTCGCGGTTATCCTGTCCCAGGCACTTCACCACGCCCGCGCGTTCATAAAACTCCGCGATGCGGCTGGCCAGATATGCGGGATAACCTTCGTCGCCCGGCATTTCTTCCAGACGGCCGCTCATCTCGCGCAGGGCTTCTGCCCAACGGCTTGTAGAATCCGCCATGATGGCGACCTTATACCCCATATCCCGGAAATATTCCGCGATGGTGATGCCTGTGTAAATAGATGCTTCACGCGCCGCCACAGGCATATCCGAGGTGTTGGCGATCAGCACGGTTCGTTTCATCAGGCTTTCGCCGGTACGCGGGTCATGCAGTTCCGGGAATTCCATCAGAACGTCCGTCATTTCGTTGCCACGCTCACCGCAACCAACGTATACGATGATATCCGCGTCCGCCCATTTGGCCAGCTGATGCTGTACTACGGTTTTCCCTGAGCCGAAGGGACCGGGCACCGCCGCAACACCGCCGCTGGCAATGGGGAAAAACGTGTCGATTACGCGCTGACCGGTCACCATCGGCACGGTCGGCGAGCGTTTTTCCTGGTACGGGCGACCACGACGTACCGGCCATTTCTGCATCATGGTCAGCTCGTGAGTTTTCCCTTCGGCATCCACAACGGTGCAGATCGTATCGGTAATAGTATACTCCCCCGCGTTGATTTCGGTGACTTTACCGGATACGCCATACGGCACCATAATCCGATGCTCCACCACCGTATTTTCCTTCACCACGCCGATAATTGCGCCCGCCATCACTTTATCGCCTGGCGCCACGCGCGGTTCGAAGTTCCAGCGAACATCACGATCCAGCGCGGGTACTTCCACACCGCGTGTAATCCGTTCGCCAACTTTATCGCGTATCTTGGTCAGCGGCCGCTGGATTCCGTCGAAAATGGATTCGATCAACCCCGGCCCCAGTTCCACAGAAAGTGGCGCGCCGGTACTTTCGACCGGTTCGCCATAGCCCAAGCCGCTGGTTTCCTCGTAGACCTGTATGCTGGCACGGTCGCCGCGCAGCTCGATGATCTCCCCAACCAGACGGTTCTTACTGACGCGTACAACGTCGTACATACGCGCGTCGGCCATATGCTCCGCCACGATCAGGGGGCCTGCGACCTTGACGATGGTTCCTTGTGCCATGCTCTGTTACCCTTCTTTCTGGTGATTGCTGAAAAGGATGTCCGCGCCGATTGCCTTTTCCACATTCGCTTTCACACGCGACATCGCGTAACCGTCGGTACCGGCGCTGCCCGGGATCGGGATAATGACGACCTGCGGGTCGTTCTGGTAGCGCTGCAGCGCTTCAGCCGCCTGCCGGGCGGCGTTTTCGGTGATAAAGATAACCCGTACGCCTTCGCGTGTAAACGAAAACAGTGCGCGGGCCGTTTCCTCCGGGGTTTCCGTAGGCGCCACCCGCATCCCCAGCGCTTTAAAACAAAGCAC
>JAEWYP010000014.1 GCA_023395615.1 Bacillota bacterium | reverse complement strand
AGCCCGCTGAAGTCCGGCTTCTCCTCAAAGAAAGACCATATTTCCTGCTCCGGGGGCAGCAGATCGTACAGGGGGTTGATGGAAAACATCAGCACGTCGATCAGCCCGCTGTTGACCGCGGCCAGCGCCGTAACCGGGTTGTGGCTGGACAGGCCGATTGCACGGAGAACCCCCTGCTTTTTAAGCTCCGTTACATATTCCATGGTCGGGGAGGCAACAAATCGCGTCCAATCGTCCGGGTTGTCCAGATTGTGGATAAATCCCACGTCGATATAATCCGTTTGCAGGCGCGTCAGCAGGTCGTCAAAGGCGGCGCGGCAAACGTCCGGTTCCCGCTTCACGGTATATTGCCCGTCCGCCCAGACGGAACCGATATGCCCCTGTATTTTCACCTGTTTGCGGCAGCCCGCCAACGCCCGCCCGATATAGGTGCGCACGTTGGGTTCGCTCATAAACACATCCAGAAAATCCACGCCTTTTTCCAATGATCTCGTAACCACGTCGCGGACGAGAGACTCGTCCTTGCCCTGCAAATGCTCGCACCCCAGCGCCAGCTCGTTTACCCGGATCCCTGTGCGACCCAATACGCGGCTGTTGTTCATAACGTTGTGATCCTTCCTGTTATTCAAATTCTCTGTTGGATGGATTGTAAAGCGCAATCGCCGGTTTTCAGGGCTTCGCCTGCAGCGCGTCCAGCGCCGCGGCCAGCTCCACATCTTCCCCCTGCGCAACCTTCAGCGCGTTTTCGGCGGTCATGGGCACGCGAATCGTGGGCGCTACGCCGCCGACCCCGTTGCGGCTGTCCAGCTGAATCTGCCGGTCGGCCCCCAGCGACTGCCCGCTCGGCCACGAAACGGTGAATCCGCCGGGCATGGTTGCTTCCGCCCCGGCCAGCCCGAAGGAACCGTTGGTGCCGTAAAACCCGAGAGTGTCCCCGTTTTTCAGGTTATGTATCCCCATCGCCAGCCCTTCGCCGCAGCTCAGGCATTTCTGGTTAATCAGCGCGATCACCCGGCCGGTGTAGCTCGGCTCAGCCGGTTCGATATACAGCGTTCCGGCGCTGTCCCCCGTAGCTTCCGTTGAGCGCGTGCCGGTTGCGGGGTCGTAAACATTCTGGTACTCAAACAGCGTTTTCTGCGTGTAAAAAGAGCCAAGCATCGCAGCGGTCATGTCGTCCAGCCCGCCCACGTTGTTGCGGATGTCCAAAATCAATCCCGCCGCTTTCGCGTCCACCGCCTGCTGCACCGCCGCGCGGAACAGGGCCAGCGTGGAGGGCGCGCTGCCCGCGTCCGCCAAATCAATGTCCAGCTCTCCCAATACCCGGATATAGGCGATATTCCCCTCCAGCAGACGGAAGGCGACCATCGTATCCGCTTTGGGGCCGTTGTAGGGAATATTCAGGATCATGGCACGGATCGGGTCCGGCACCACCGCGTCCGGATAATTTTTTTGAAGCGTGATTCCCTTGTCGGCATAAGCGGTCAGGTTCGCGGTGTATATCCCATTATCGTACGGGTGTTCAAACACGACCGTGACCGCCGTGCCCACAGGCGCGCGGGCGATATACTGCACGCGTTTCTGCGCCGCGTTTTCTTCGGTGGCGGAGTTGGTGGCAAATTCCACACGGGCCTGCTGCGCCGCCTGCGCGAAGGGTTCGCCGTTCCAGCGGATCAGCGCGTCCCCCGCGCGCATCCCGGCGCGGTAGGCGTCGGAGGCTTCGTCCACCCAGCAGGCGATCACGCTTCCGTCGCTGAGCAGTACGGGGGCAAACCCGAACCCCCCGCCCACGTACAGGTCGTCGATCTGCGGCAGGTTGCTTACGCGCACATGTCCGTCCGGGATGGCGTTTCCATACTGCCGGAGCGCCACATAGTACGCGTTAAAGTCATTGTCAGCTTCCGCCTGTTGAATTTTCTCGCGGCAGGCGGTCCCCAGCGCATCCCAGTCAACGCCTTTCCATTCCGTAAACGCGTATTCGGCGCTGATCCGGCTGTGCAGGCTGTTAAACGCCTCCAGCCAGGGCTGGGCTGAATAGTCCGTGGCGGGTTCCTCGGCCAACGCGGCGAACGGGCCTATCAGCAGGAGGCAAGTCAGCAGAACGGAGATTCCTGTCACTGTCCACCATTTTCTTTTACCAGACACATGCAAGCCTTCTTTCCGCATTCATTCAATGTTTCTTTTTCAGCGTTGGGCTGTTTTGAGATGTTTTACCATCCTCATTGTATTATCTGTGTGATTCTGTTTCCATTACGATATCGATTACTATTCGATGGAAATGATTCCGGTTCCTTCGAGAAAAAGCGAGGTAAGCGATGATTAAATCACATCGCGGCTGCCAAAGCGGAGCGCTGCAGATTTGGGTGAGAAAAGCCGAAGGAATAGCGGCGCTATTGCAAGGCTTATCGAACCCGAAGATGCGGTGCTGCGCGAAGGCAGGCGAGAAGGAGATTTACTCATCGCTTCCCTGGTCTTCTTTTTCGTCTGGTGAGTCCAAAACGCATTGACATTTGTAGATATAAGACCGATAATGATTCAAACAGCAAATCAAAGGGAGGATACGGGGATGGAGAACAGCAACGCCGCCAACGCAAAGGTAATGAAAGCCTTTTGCGACGAAAACCGCCTTACGGTGCTGCAACTGCTGTGCACAGGCGAAAAATGCGCCTGCCGCCTTCAGGACGCGTTAAGCATCGGCCAGTC
>JAEWYP010000031.1 GCA_023395615.1 Bacillota bacterium | reverse complement strand
TCTGAAAGAGAGCAAAAGAATAAAGAAAAGCCGCAAAGCGCGTGATTGAAACCCCTGCCCGAACCGATTATGATAACACCAAGTGAAATGCATATTGCCGCTGCAGGTGCCGGTAGTATGCCAAACGAAAATGCCGCGTCGGCTTGCCGGCGCAGGCAAACATGGGAGGCATTGGTATGAGAAAATTGGTGGCCCTGTTTCTGTCCCTTGTGATGCTGTGCGCGATGTGTGTACCCGGACTGGCTGAGGAGGCGGTAACCGACCGCAACCTGATTGGCGACGGCGCGACGACGGTAAAAATCGCCTTTGACGGCGAATCCTTCAGCCGTGAAGCGCTCACGAAGGTATGCCAGGCATTCTTCGACAAGACCGGTATTTCCGTGGAGCTGATGTTTGTACCCACCACGGGCAGCTGGCCGGACTTCTTCTCCAAAATCCAGACCATGATCGCCGGCGGCGACACGCCGGACCTGATCCGCGTTGCGGTGGAAGGCTTCGAACTTTTCCGCACCAACGGCCTGATCGTCCCCTTCACCCCCTACATCGAAAAGTATCCCGACTGGGCGGCGCTGGTGGCGGACAACCATGAAAAGCTCAGCGCGCCGTACATCGTCAACGGCGAGTATTACGGCTATGGCTTCGACTGGAATACGGTGCTGACGTTCCTGAACACCAACGTTCTCAAAGAGGCGGGCCTTGAAATGCCGACCCCCGACGAATGGACGTTTGACAAGTTTGTGGAATACGCCAAGGCGATGACCTTCACCCGCGCCGACGGCACCCAGGTGTACGGCGTAAACGTGCCCGACTGGTATTTCGTGGTGGAATCCTGGCTGTATAACAACGGCGCTTCGATTCTCAACGACGACTTTACCCAGGCGGTCTGCAACAGCCCCGAGGCTGTGGATGTGATCCAGAAAATCCACGATCTGATCTACGTGGATCATGTGGCGCCGGTCAGCGCCGCGGACTTTAAAGCGGATCAGGTGGGCATGATGTTCACGGGCCGCTGGACGCTTAAGGGCATGATCGAGAGCGGCTTCAACGCCTGCGACGTGTTGCCGGTTCCCACCATGAAGACCAATCAGGCGATTGCCGGCGGCGGATGCTTCCCGATTTCCGCCAGCTCCACGCACAAGGACGAAGCCTATAAACTGGCCTGCTGGCTGTCTTCTCCCGATTCTCAGGCGACGATTATGGATATCTCCGCTGTGCCCTGCTCCGTATCCGCTATGGATAAGGTGGTCACCAACAGCACATTCCCCAAGAACAGCTATCTGTTTGTGAAGAGCGCCGATACGGCCAAGTTTGTGGAAGCGCCCGCCCAATATGCGGCTGTGGATGAAATCTTCTGCCGTTACCTCTCCATGGTGCTTGCGGACGAAATGGACGCGCAGGCCGCGATGGATGCGGCCAAAGCGGAAATTGACACCGCGCTGGCCGGTTTCTGATCCGGAATCTCCCGTGCCGCCAGGCTCCCATGGGGCCTGGCGGCCCCTTCCCCATTGATGCAAGGAGGAGCTTATGCAACGGACAATATCGCACCACCAGAAAGCCGGCGCGGCCGCTCGGAAAGAAACGAGAGACGCGTGGCTCTTCCTTTTACCAAGCTTTCTGGGTTTCCTGTGCTTTGTTTTCATCCCGATGGCGCTCACCGTGGGCATATCGTTTACGAAATATAACGTGATTACCCCGCCGGTGTGGTTTGGCGTGAAAAACTGGGTGCATCTCACGGTCGACCCCCGCTTTCTGACCACCCTTGGCAACTCGTTTAAATTTACGATCCTGTTGGTGCCCATGCATATGGTGGTCAGCATTCTGTTGGCGCTGGGCGTCAATTCGCTCAAGAGCAAAAAGAGCGTTTTCGCTTTCCGCACGGTTTTCTACTTTCCAACGCTGATCGCGACCTCCTCGGTAGCGATGGTATGGATCTATATTTTCAACAAGGATTACGGTCTGCTTAATTATTTCCTGACCCTGTTTAATATTGCGCCGGTTACGTGGCTTAAGTCCTCGTTCTGGGTGTATCCGGCCACGATGATCTTTAGCCTTTGGAAGTTTGTCGGCATGTATTTCCTGTATTTCCTGATCGGTTTGCAGGGCATCGACCGTACGTATCTGGAAGCCGCGGACATCGACGGGGCAAGCCGGGGCCAGAAGCTGAGGCATATTACGCTGCCGCTTTTATCGCCCACGATTTTCTTTGTGATGATTACGCAGATGATCGGCACCCTGCAAATTTTCGACGAGCCGTATCTGCTCACCAACGGCGGACCGGGAGACGCCTCGCGCTCCATCAGCATGTATATTTATAATACGGCCTATAATTACAACAGTTTCGGGTACGCGTCCGCCCTGTCGCTTGTGCTGCTGGCGATTGTGCTTGTGATTACGCTGATCCAGTTCAAGGGTTCCAGCTGGGTGAATTATGACCGGTAAAGGAGGCTTGCAGGTATGAACCGCAGAAAAACACGCGAACGGATCGGAACGGCGTTCATCCTTATTGGCCTTCTGCTTTTCGCCGCGTTCATCATTGTTCCGCTGCTGTGGATGCTTTCCGCGTCGCTGCGCACGCCCATGGAAGCTTTCAAATGGCCGCCGCGCATACTCCCGACGTCGTTTGATACCCGCAGTTACCAGATTGTTTTTGAAAAGGTGGATATCCTCCGGTTTCTGGGCAACTCCGTCAAGGTGTCTGTGATCGGCACGCTGATCCAGGTGCTTGCCTCCGCGATGGCCGCTTACGCGTTCGCCCGTTTCCATTTCCGCGGTAACCGCTTTCTGTTTCTGCTGTATCTGACCGCGATGATGATTCCCGGGCAGGTGCTGAGCATCCCGCGTTTTATTGTGATGAGCAAGCTCCACCTGATTAACACGCATGCCGCGTTGATTCTGCCGATGCTGTTCAGCGCCATGGGGATTTTTCTGATCCGGCAGTTTATGCTGACCATTCCCCGGTCTTACGACGAGGCGGCGATGATCGATGGCGCGTCCCGCTACTACTGCTTCCTGCATATCATCGCCCCCATGTCCAAGCCCGCCATTATGGTGATCGCGGTGCAAACCTTTATCGGAAGCTGGAATGATTTCTACAATCCGCTGATTTATATTAACTCCGAAAGTAAAATGACCCTGCCGCTGGGGTTAACGGCATTGCGGGGAATGCTCAACTCCGGTAACGAATCCGCTTTGATCGCCAGCGTTCTGCTTACCCTGATCGCGCCGCTGATTTTGTATGTGTTCGGGCAGCGCTATCTGGTGGAAGGCATCACGCTGGGCGGGCTGAAAGGATGAGCGCCATGAACAATCCCGTGCAGGAACTGCCTGTTCCGCAGGCGCTTGCGCCATACATCCGTCAGGTGTGCTGCACCGCGCTGGACGGCGTTACCCTGCGGCCGGAATGGACGCCGGAGGAAAGCGGAGTCCATCGGCTTACTCTGCGGGCCGATCTGGATCACACGCTGCCGGTCGGCCGGTTTGAGGTGTGTATTCACCCGGCGTTCCGGCCCGACTTCCACTGGGCGCCGCATTTAACCCCGGAAGAGGACAACGTGATCGATATGCACGTTTTCCGCACCCCCGCGATGATTGCGCGCGGCGGGGAACGGGTGCTTGCGTTGCTGCCGGATGTGGAGGCGCTGGCTCAGCCCGAAGGGAATCGCGTGTTCATGGATTTGGATGCGAGAACGGAAACCTATCGGCTGGGGATTACCACAACCCGCGTACGGGAACACATCCTGTATCAGGACACCGCAGGCGCGGTGCTGCCGGCCGGCCCGTTCCGGTTTTCCGTTCTGCTGCTTGCAACGGAGGAACCGGCGGTTGTTGAGAACCCGTTCCGGCCAATCCTCGCGTACTACTGGCAACGCTACGGCAAGCGGCAGACGGAGCTGCTGGCGCCGCTGGAACGCCTGCCGGATTATGTGAAGCGCACTTACGATTGGGCGTTTGGCGCCTGGGCGGATCGCGTTTGGCAGGAGTTTGACCTGGATGGGGTCCGCGTCGGCGCGCCGCAGATGATTGTAACGGTTCACCAGAGCAGGCATTATCCCAAGCCATGGTCCCTCCGGGAGCCTGTCGCCATATGGAATCAGGCGTGGTTCTGTTCCCTGCGCTCCGCCATGGGGGTATACCGATACGCGAAATTGCACGGGGACGCCAGGCTGCTTGCCTGTGCGATGAAAACCAAGGAACTCGCCCTGCGTTTTCCGCAACAGGACGGCCTGTTTGACAGCGTTGTGGCTTGCCCGGAAACGACAGTGATGATCGAGGGGCAAAAATGCCGCCGGGCAGGGAGCTGGGCGGACCGTTACTTTGGCAACAGCGACCGGAACCCTTTGCATGCTTCGCTTGCGGATGCGCCCCGCCATATTCTGGATATGAGCTGGACAGCCCGCTACATGGTACGGTGGTATCGCGAACTGGAAAATGATGAAAGGCTGCTGGCTTATGCGGTGCGCTATGCCGACCGGCTGGTTGCCCTTCAGGACGCTAAGGGGTACTATCCGGGCTGGATCGCCGGCGACGGCACACTTCTGCCGCAGTTGCAACAATCTCCCGAGAGCGCGGCCAGCGCGACGTTCCTGCTGGAACTGTACGCGGTCACCGGCAACCAGCGGTATCGGCAGTCCGCGCTCAGAGCGGTGGATACGCTGGTTCGGGAAGTGCTGCCTGTTGGCCGCTGGGAAGATTTTGAAACCTACTGGTCGTGCTCGCATTATGGCGAGGATACGCTGCTGGGCCGGAAATGCGAACGCAACGACCAGTACAAGCAATGTACGCTGTCCATGTTTTATCTGGCGGAGGCGCTGCTGGCCGGCTTTACGGTAACGAAGCAGTCGAAGTACCTGCAAACAGGCGCGCGGTGCCTGGATGAACTGCTGATGGCGCAAAGCTCGTTTCAGCCGGATAATATGCCGCTGGCGGTGGTGGGTGGTTTCGGCGTGATGAACGCGGACGCGGAGCTGAACGATGCGCGGCAAAGCCTGTTTGCGGAAACGATTATTCGCTATGGCCGGCTGTTTGGGCGGGAGGAATACGTGCAGCGCGGGTATGCGGCGCTCCGGGCCTCCTTCTCCATGATGTATTGCCCGGAAAACCCGGAGGCGGCCCGGCAATGGCGGCTGAAATGGCCGTTCCTCGGCGAGGACGATTACGGCTTTATGATGGAGAACTACGGCCATAACGGGTATGCGGATCATTTGAGCAACGGCATCGGAGAATTCACGATTTACGATTGGGGCAACGGCGCGGCGTCGGAGGCTGTGATGCGCGTGTTTGAGCTGGACCGGCAATAAGCGCCGCCGGCGAAATCCCACGGGGTTATCTGCCGGAAGGAATAACAATACGGGAGGTTTACTTATGTCTTTCAATGGGATCGGGAGCATGGCGGATCTTTATCGTTTATCGGATGCGAAGTCACGTTCCATCTCACCGGAAAATCTTACCGGGGAGGCGGGCGGCGGCGCGCGCTGCCCCGCGGAACAGGGCAGCGCCTATCACGCGGCCAGAGAGCTGGGGCTTGGCTGGAAAACGAACCCGTATATCGTTATCCAGCCCGGAGACACTTTTACGATCGCCGACATTACCGGTCCGGGATGTATCCAGCAGATTTGGCTAACCCCGACCGGTGTGTGGCGTAATACGATTTTGCGGATTTACTGGGACGGGCAGGAGAACCCGTCGGTCGAATGCCCGATCGGCGACTTTTTCGCCTGCGGCTGGAACCGCTATGCCCAGATTTCGTCGCTGGCGGTTTGCGTAAACCCGGGCAGTGCTTTTAACTGCTACTGGCCCATGCCGTTTCGCGGGCGCTGCCGCATGACGCTGCAAAACCGTGCCGACGCGTCGGTGACGATTTATTACCAGATTAATTACTGCCTTACCGACGTGCCGGCGGACAGCGCGTATTTCTGCGCGCAGTTCCGCCGCGTAAACCCGCTGCCGTACAAAGAAGTGTACACCCTTCTGGATGGCGTACAGGGCAAAGGCCATTATGTGGGCACCTATATGGCGTGGGGAGTCAATAACAACAACTGGTGGGGCGAAGGCGAAATCAAGTTTCATCTGGACGGCGACGGGGAATACCCCACGATTTGCGGTACCGGCACGGAGGATTATTTCTGCGGTTCCTATGATTTTGAGGACCCCGTAACGCACGACCGGTATGTTCCGTTTCACACGCCGTATTCCGGGTTACCGCAGGTGATCTGCCCGGACAGGCTCAATAACAGCCAGATGCGTTTTGGCATGTACCGCTGGCATGTGATGGACCCTATCCGGTTTGAAAGCAACCTGCGGGTAACCATTCAGGCGCTGGGCTGGCGTGCGGACGGCCGGTATCTGCCGCTGCAGGACGATATCGCTTCCGTGGCTTTCTGGTACCAGACGCTGCCGACCGCGCCGCTGTACCCGCTGCCGGACCGTGACGCGCTGGAAATTATTTAAGGGAAATCGGGAAAGAGGGAACAGCGTGAAACGGAAACCGAGAATCCTGGTGGTTGGCAGTCTGGTGATGGATTTAATCGTGAGTACGGAACGATTTCCGGGCAGCGGGGAAACCGTACTGGGTCTGGATTATCACACGGCGTCCGGCGGCAAGGGAGCGAACCAGGCGGTGCAGGCCGCTCGCCTGGGCGCGGAGGTAACCATGGTGGGCCGCGTCGGGCAGGACGATTTTGGGAAAAACATGGTGGCAAGCGTGCGCGACGCGGGGGTGAACGTGCGCCATGTGCTGGAAACACCGGATGTGTGCTCCGCCATCGGGAACGTTCAGCTGGAAAAGAAGGGGGCCAATACCGCCAACCGGATTATCGTGGTATCGGGCGCCAACATGAAACTGACCGCCGGGGACGTTGCCTTTTTGCAGACCGACATTGCGAATTATGATATGGTAGTACTCCAGTTTGAGATTCCCATGGAGGTCAATGCGCTGGTCGCTTCCTACGCGTATGCGGCAAACGTACCGGTAATGCTTAACACTGCGCCTTCCGCTCCTGTGGACAGCGATCTGTTAGCCCATGTGAGTTATATTTCCCCCAACGAGCACGAGGCGGCGGACCTTTCCGGCATCCCGGTGGTGGACGAGGCTTCCGCCATGCAGGCCATACGGAGCCTGCTGGACAAGGGCGTTCAAAACGTGCTGATTACCCGTGGCGGCGAGGGTGCGGTTCTTGGCAACGCGCAGGAAACGATCATCAGCCCCAGCGTTTATTGCGCCAACGTGGTAGACCCTACGGCGGCGGGGGACAGTTTTGTGGGCGCGTTCTGCACTGCGGTCGCCATGGGCGCCCCCCACAGGGACGCGCTTCGGTTTGCCAATTACGCGGCGCATATTACCGTATCCCATCTGGGCGCGCAGCCCAGCCTGCCGACGCTTGCGGAGGTACTGGCGCTGATGCACGCGGACAAACAGAATATTTCGTGCTTTGACGGACTTTTTGAAAAGGAGGAATCGTTATGACGATGCTGGAAACGTTTGTGACCACCCAATGCGCGGAAGTGGAACGGACGCTGAACGATATGAACGTCAAGATGTACGAGGCGGCGGCCGGAATCATCTGGGAAGCGGAAAAGCGCGGAAACCGCGTACATATCACGGGCATCGGAAAACCCGCGCACGTGGCCAGTTACATGGCGTCGCTTCTGTCCTCCACGGGTACGCCGACGTATTTTCTGCACGGCACGGAAGCAGTGCACGGTTCCTGCGGGCAGCTGGTGCCTGGGGATGTGGTGATTTGTATTTCCAACAGCGGCGAAACGACGGAAATGAAGGCGACGGCGCGAGCCATCCGCAACAACGGCTGCAAGGTGATCGCCGTGACCGGGAACGCCGGGTCATGGCTTGCACAGTTTGCCGATGCGCATCTGGTGGCCCATGTGGATAACGAAGGCGGTCCGCTGAACCGGGCACCGCGCGCCTCAATATTATCCGAGATCCTGGTGTTGCAGGGCCTTTCGGTGGTGTTGCAGGAGAAACGCGGGTTAACCCCCGCCGAATATGTGCTGCGCCATCCGGGCGGTATGCTGGGGCAGCTCCGGGAAAACGAACAGGAAGCGGAAACAAAGTAAGATAAGACGATTCGGCAAAACAGGAACCGGATGCGCGCAGCCGGTTCCTGTTTTGCTGTTCCAAAAAGATTGCGGTTCGTGCGGACTCTTCGTTATCTGCCGATACATTGGCGCTCTATTTGATATACTCGTTATCCAGATGGATCAGGGGATTTTTCTCGTAATACGCGCGATACTGCAACGGAGAAAGCCCCTTGTTTTTCTTGAACTGGATCTGGAAGTTGGACTGGTTCTGGTAGCCTATGCTGCTGGCGATGATGTGAATGGGCATATCGGTCTGGGAGAGCAGGCGGCAGGCCTCGTTAATACGGAATTCGGTCAGGTAGGCGGATGGGGAGAGGCCGATATTCTCCTTAAACATGTGCGAAAGATAGCAGTCGTTGATGTGGAACTGGCTTGCCACTTCTTTCATGGACAGTTTCCGGGCGTAATGCTCGGCAAAATATTGCTGGATCTGGTAGATCAGCGAATCCCCTTCGTTTTTGCGAAGCAGCGTGTAAGAAGCGTCCAGAACGCGCAGGGTGAGCAGCACAATACAATAAAGCAGGCTGTCCAGCATCTGCCGATAGCCGAGGTGCTGCTCTTCCGCCTCCTGAAACATGGTGGAGAGCAGCCGACTGAAAGCATCCCGATTCACACCGGTATCAAAAGTCGGGGGCAAGCCGGAAGGCAGCAGGTTATTGACCGGCATACCGGAGATGGACAGCTCGTCAAATTTCAGGTGGTAAAATAACGGGGCCTGCTCTTCGCGGGTAAACCGCTCGGAGTGCTTCACCGTCGGGTTGTAAATTACAATGGTGCCGGGCTCGAGGGGATATTGCGTTCCGCCCACGGAGGCAGTTCCGTGTCCGCTTTCGATATAAAGCAGCTCGACGGTCGGATGGGAGTGCCCTTCGATAGAGTAGGCGGGGATGTTGCTGCAACGCCCTACACAGCGTAAGACCGGATTGCGGATCATCTCAAGGGTTGGTCCCGGAAAATTGACCAGATGGATGTTTGGCATAGGATTCCGATTCCCTCCGAAGAATCGCGGGGGTAAATACCCGCGTGATTCTAAAACCACATGGATAAAAATACGGTCAAAAAAACGTCAGCCATCGGGAAATCTGTTGCATAAAGGCCGACGCATTCGCCATTTTTATATGGCCCTATTATATCACAGGAGCCTTTTGGTTACAACCAATCTGGAGATTCGTAAGGGAGAAAGGCGCTCCTGTCCGGGGCAGCCCTTCCTGCCCTTTACGACGCGGCGACTGTTTTCACGTCGGGCATATAAGGGTGGTTGCTTTGTTTTTCTTTGGCTTTATATACTGGCCAGATACGTTTCAAACTCTTGCTGCATCTGTACTTTTGCGGCAGCGGAATCCCGGCGCACAACGCTATCCAGCAGGGTTTTGGCATACTGCAGGCAATGATCCGCGCCCAACTGATCCGCTTCCGTCTTCCAGAAGGCCAGATGAAAGGTGCGGAAAGCGTTCATCACCAGTGGAAAAATTGAATTTCGGCTCAGAATACTGATCAGGTGCTGAAATTGAAACATCAGCTCCGCAATGCGGTTCGCATCCGCCGTGGGGCGCTGTCGCGCTGCGGTTTGCAGATCGCTCACCACAGCGTTCAGGCGGGCCAGATCGTCCTCGGTTCGGTTTTGGGCAACCCGGTCAATCGCGATTCCCTCCAGGGCCATGCGGCATTCCAGAATGGATCGGGTGTGCGCTTTGTTGAGCCTTCCGCCGTTATAACGCAGAATGGTGTCCAGCGTTTCCAGCGTTCCGCTGGCCCAGTAATCGGCGACCGTGGTTTTATGGCGGGGCTTGATGTGCACAAAACCCATCCGTTGCAGGTCGCTTAAGCCGATATGGGCGGCTGATTTGCTGATTTGCATTTTCTCGGCCAGTTCGCGCTCCGTCGGCAGTGCGTCGCCCGCTTTCAGATCGCCTGCCAGAATCATGTGCGTGATCTGGTCCACGAACATCTGCCGAATGGTGGGGGCAATGAGGGTGTTAAATTTCATATCACGCAATACCTCTTTCTGGTTTAACCATGGGATCAATGCTATTATACACAAAAAATCGATTTTGGTCATTAAAAACGCTTAATTTTTATGGCAAGGACGATTGACTTTTATTTTGAAACGGATTACACTCTTGCGGTGGTTAGACCACAGAATATGGATGGGGCCATCCTCGGGCAATGTAAGGGGAAGAATTCGTTCTGCGCGCTGTGATGAAAGGGACCGGTATGCGCAACCGAGTGGAATGGCTGATGTGGGGAGTGAGAAGGGTTGACAAAGCTGGCAAGGGGCCTGGTAAAGCACCGCGTGTGGGTGATCGTCGTATGCCTGGCGCTGATTGTGCCGTCCGTTCTCGGAATGATCAACACAAAGGTGAAATACGATCTCCTTTATTATCTGCCCGGCGATCTGGATACGGTGAAAGGGCAGGAAATCCTGATGGACGAGTTCGGCAAGGGCGCGTTCTCGCTGATTGTAACCGAAGGAATGCCGCAAAAGGATGTCGCCGCACTGCAAAAAGAGATCGAGGCGGTGCCCCATGTGGCGAACGTGATGGGCTACGCGACGTTCGCGGATGCGTCCATCCCCCGGGAGATATTGCCGGATAACGTGTACAAAGCCTTTAATCAGGGCGACAGCACGTTGCTGGCGGTATTTTTTGACGAAACCAGTTCTGCGGACGGTACCATGCAGGCTATTACGGATATCCGCAAACTGGCGAACGAAAAGTGCTTTGTCTGTGGGCTGTCCGCCGTGGTAACTGATACGAAAAATGTGGTGGACGAGCAGGAAGGCACCTACGTGCTCATCGCGGTCGCGCTGGCGTGCATAACGCTGGCGGTGTGTATGGATTCGCTGCTGCTGCCGCTGATTTTCCTGTTCTGCATCGGGGTCAGCGTACTGTGGAACATGGGCAGCAACTATTTTCTGGGGGAAATCAGCTACGTTACAAAGGCCGTCGCGGCGGTGCTGCAGCTGGCTGTTACGCTGGACTATTCCATTTTCCTCTGGCACGCGTATCAGGAGCAGAAGCAGAAGCTGAAGGACCGGAACGAGGCGATGGCGCAGGCAATCGTTACCACCACGTCCGCGATTGTCGGCAGCTCCATGACGACGGTGGCGGGTTTTCTGGCGATCTGCTTTATGAGTTTTACGCTGGGTCGCGATTTGGGCATTGTGATGAGCAAGGGCGTGCTGCTGGGAGTTCTGGGGTCGATTACGCTGTTGCCCGCGGTGCTGCTCAGCTTTGACCGGGCCATTGAGCGCACCACCCATAAACCGCTGATCCCGGAACCCAAAGCGCTTGGCGCGTGGATTACCAAGCGGTACCGCTGGCTGATCGTGATCTTCGTCGTGCTGCTGGTTCCCGCCTTCTACGGCTACCACAACGTGGGGAAATACTACGATCTCAGCAATTGCCTGCCGGATACGATGGCCTGTGTGAAAGCCGACCAGAAGTTAAAAACGGATTTCGGCGTAAGCGCCAACCATCTGCTGCTGACAGATACGTCGGTTTCTCAGGGGCAAACCCGCGAGATGCTGACCCGGATGGAGAAGGTACAGGGTGTAAAAAATGTGATCGGGCTGGAAACGCTGACCGGCGCGGGAATCCCGGAAGAGATTCTGCCGGACAACGTACGCAGTGAGCTGGAAAGCGGCCGTTACCGGCTTACGCTGATCTCGTCGGAATACGCCGTATCTTCCGATGCGGTTAACGCGCAGATTGACACGCTGAACGGCATCCTGAAAGAGTATGATCAGGGCGGGATGCTGATTGGCGAGGCGCCCTGCACCAAAGACCTGATTTCCTGCACCGACCACGACTTTACGGTGGTCAGCGTGATCTCCATTGTGGCCGTGTTCCTGATTATCGCGCTGGTGTTGCGGTCCGCGACGCTGCCGATTATTCTGGTGGCGATCATCGAGTTTGGCATCTTCTTTAATCTCTGCATTCCTTACTATACAGGCGTCAGCCTGCCGTTTGTAGCGCCGATCCTGATCAGCACCATTCAGCTGGGCGCAACGGTGGATTATGCCATCCTGATGACGACCCGCTATAAACAGGCCCGCCTGTCCGGCCGCAACGGAAAAGAAGCTGTCGAGTATGCGGTCACTTCTTCCGGAAAGTCCATCCTGGTCAGCGGCCTCAGCTTCTTCGCGGCCACATTCGGCGTGGGCCTGTACAGCGACGTGGATATCATCAGCTCCATGTGCGGTTTAATTTCGCGCGGGGCCCTGATCAGCGTGATCGTTGTGCTGTTCGTTCTGCCCGCGATCCTGCTGGCGACGGATAAAGTGATCTGCCGGACGACCCGTGATATGAAACTTGTGAAAGGATGATCGAGTATGAGACATCAGAAAGTATTGTCGGTTCTCACAGCCGCCCTGCTGCTGGTAGCGACCGGCGCAAGTGCCGAAAAGCACGAAAGAGTTTATGGGGTGCTCAACGCCGATGGTTCGGCCCGTACGGTAATCGACAGCGTTTGGCTGGATAACCCGGAAAAGAGCGATACGCTAACCGACAGCACGGCGCTGACGCAGATACAGAACACGAAGGATAGCCGTACGTTTACGCTGGACGGGGACACGATTACGTGGAACGCAGCCGGCGAGGATGTGTTTTATCAGGGCGTCGGGAAGGAACCGCTGCCTGTGCGGCCGACGCTGAACTGCACGCTGGACGGGCAGGCGGCCGCGCCGGGGTCGGAACTGACCGGTGCCGTTCAAATGACCGTGCGGTATGGTACGGACTCCGATACGCCGCATCTGGCATGCTCCGCCCTGCTGCTGGACGGGGAGGCCTGCCGGAACGTTCAGGTGGAGAACGGTTTTACCTTTACCGATGGCAGCCGCTCGCTGGTGGTTGGCTACGGCGTAACCGCCTGCGGCGAGATCGACGAACTGCCGACGTCGTTTACCGTAACGTTTGATGCAGATCACTTCACCCCCGGCGACGTGATGACGTTCGTCACCTCGGAACCCATCGAAAAGGCGGTGAGCAGGCTGAGCGAATCCTACGATGACGCGAGCGGCTTTCTGCGTGAGCTGACGGACGACCTGACGGCGATACGCGACGGCCGGGAAATTTCCGGAAGCGGCGAGCTTTACGATGCGATGAGCGGTGTTGTGTCGCTGCTGAACGGCGCGGATGCCCTGCAGACCGGCGCCGACAGCCTCAAAACGGGCGCAGACGGGCTGGACACCGGCGCTGAAAGCCTCTGCGACGGACTTAAGCAGGCTCAAAACGGTTTGAATGATTTAAACGGGGGCCTGAGCGAGCTGCAAGGCAACAACGACGAGCTGAACGCCGCGGCGTCGAAGGTGTTCGATTCGCTGCTGGCCGCCGCGACAGCCGAGCTGCAAACGTCAATGCCCGATCTGCCCGCGCTTACGCAGGCGAACTATGCGCAGGTGTTGGGGGGCACGCTGGATAACCTGTCGGAGAGCGGAATCCGCGCAAAAGCGAACGAGGCGGCGCGGCGGCAGGTGACCGAAGCGGTGCACAAGAATGAGGATGAAATTCGCAAACAGGTGACCAGCGCAGCGCAGGCCACCGTGCTGCAGGCGGTGCTGAAAGCGGCCAACCTGAACCTGACCGTGGAGCAGTATGATGCCGCCGTAAAAGCCGGGCAGGTTACCAAGCAGCAACAGGCGGGCATTGACGCTGCCGTAGAACAGCAGATGAGCTCCGCCGACGTGCAGAAGCAGATCGAAGATGCCGTGACGGAGCAGGAAAACAAACTGGTGGAAGAAAACCTGACATCCAAAGAGGTACAGGAAAAAATTGACCGGCAGGTTCAGCCGCTGTTGGAACAGGCCAAAGAAGGCGCCGCAAAGCTGAGCGCGCTGAAAAATCAGCTGGACGAGTACGCGAAATTTCAACAGGGCCTGAAGCAATACACCGACGGGGTTACCAGTGCGGGCGAAGGCGCGGCAACGCTTTGCGAAGGCGTTGGTAAGCTGGCCAACGGTGCGGCGGACCTGCAGGCGGGCACGGAAAAACTGGCCGGTGGCGCAGCCGAACTGGCGAGCGGCGCGAAAGAGCTGAACAACGGGCTGAACAAAGCAAAAGATAAAGCGATTGCACAACTGCTGCCGAAGCTGAACGACGATGCGATTGCCTGGTTGGACCGTTACGAAGCGATTGCCGAACGCACCCGGGGAAACGAACACTACGACCTTGTGCAGGCGGGGGAAGCGAACAGCTTATCGTTTATCCTTCGCAGCGCATGGCAGTAAACGGGATCTGGCGACCGGTTGCCAACCGCCTGTGGATGGAATGAAACGGGCACAGCGCCTGAAAACAATGATAAAAATAAGAGGCCTCGTCTCCCCAACAAGGGGGACGGGGCCGATTCAGACCGTTGACAAACCCTTTCAGGCTGCGTGCAGCCTGAAAGGGTTTTGACAAGGGATGCCAGAACGGATCAATCTACATAGGGGTTGTACTCAATTGCGCCGGTTTGCGCGTTGCGGGCATAGTGCTTCATAAAGTTCCAGGCCAGTTTGCCATACTCGGGGTACAGGCCGTGGGGAAGGAACTCGGTAAAGCTTACGCCCACCATGGGTACGCCCGCGTCGTTATTAAGGTACCAGGTGGTGTTGTTGTATTCGCCGTTCAGCTTCGTTTTAACGATGCGGTCAGCAGGGAAACCCACGAGCGGGTAGGCGTTAAAATCGTAAGTATACGTTTTCATTTCGTTGAAACCGAGGAAACGGTTAATATGCTCCAAATAGCTGTCGCCAAGCGTGCCGGCGGCCTGGTTCATCGCGGCGGGCAGATCAAACGACGAGGTGGTAAACAGAATGGGCAGATCGCAGCTGGTAAACTGCGCCGCCTGCGCGTCGGTCGGCACATAGGAGCTGGTCATGGTTGGGGTGGCTGCGGCCATGGGTACCGCCGCCGCAAACAGGGTGGGTGCGCTTGAAATGGCCTCTATGGTTGCGCTGCCGCCCATGGAATACCCGGTTACATATACGCGGGAAGGATCCAGCTGTGGGTACTGCGCCAGCATGTAGCTCACCAGCGCGGGCAATGCCTGGCCGTTAGTGTCATAAGGGGAGGGGGAGAATACGGAGCTGCCCGCCACGTCGGAGGCATACCGGGGCGCTACGATGGCGAAACGCTCTTTGCCGGCAAGCGTCAGCAGGCCCGTTTCATCCACAGCCTGTACGGGGTCGTCTCCGCCGCCATGGTTGGCAAGGATCAGCGGGATGCTGTGGCTGGCCGCCGTGCCGTCCAGCACTTCCTGCGGCAGAAACTCGTACCAGGTGTTCAGGTATTCGCCGTCGGAAGCTTTGATGTCGCTGAAACGATCCTCCTGATGCTCAATCACGTTGATTCCATCCGGTGTTTTTCCGTTCAGGATCGGGTTGCGCTCGCTGAGCGAATAGGGTGCCTGGTTGAAGTTGTGGTCGTTATATGCGCCTGCCGGTGTGTACAGCCCCGCTTTTACGACCGGAATGCGCATCGCATGGATGAATAGGTTGTAATACGCGTCGTGGATATAGCTGGCGGCGTCCTTGCCGGCGTCTTTGGCAACGACGACTTTCTGCAGGGGCAGCGCCTGATTATAGGTGGTCAGCGTTGCCTGGGTCTCCTCCGACGCATCCGTGCCGTTGGCCTGCCGGTATTTCGCGACGATATCCTCCGCGCTGTTTACCAGATAGACAGGCACGGGGGCGGCTACCTGCCGGATGGATTCCATCTGCCCGTTCACAAGCAGCATTCCGGCGATCCGACTGATGTAATCAAACGTGCTGGCAACGTAGTTGTTCAGGAACGTCGCGCCGCCATCGATCCCGATGAGGTAACGGTAGGCGACGCCGCCGAAATAACCGGGATCGGCGATATAACTGATGGTTTTATCCGCGCCGAAGCTCATGTAGTTGATGTTGCACATCACGGACTGAAGCTGGTAATAGGCGGTCTGATCCGCGGCGCCATATCCGTTTTTAGCGTCGATCGGGGAAACCAGCACGACGCTTCCGGTCGCTTCATCCGCGAGGTCCGTAAGCCCCAGCGTTTTTAAGTAGGCGAGGGCTTCATCCGCGCTGGCGAACGTTTTGTCCGTGTAAACCAGAAAATTGGTGTTCATCCGATCCGCGGCGGTATCGCTGTTAAACATCCCTGCGGAACGGTATACGTAGGTGGTTCCGGCTGGATAGGTATCCAGCGCGGGGTCTGGTTTGAAGGTTTTGCCGGGATATTCCTTCGTCATATAATCCACAGCGCCCGAGTGGATTGCTTCGATGGTTTCGATGCCCGCAGGATTGCTCTGGTGCTGGTGGTAGACGTCGGCCAGCGCGCTGGCGGAGAAACAGGTAAGGCAGAGAACGCACGCAACGGCGAGGCTGAAAATTTTCTTCATGGTTTTCTCCTTTTTTATGATTGCCAATTCCAGGCAGATCAATCGCTGGTGGAATGGTTCTATGAAAAGTATAGAGAGGTGACCGGAAAATAAAAAGACAGAAGGTTCCTGATTTGGTTTGTTATTTTCACGCTGATTTACACGTAATTCTGCACCTTCGGACCTTTTTGGGACGAAAGTGAAAAATGGGCGTGATCCTCCCGGAATGGTAGAATATATTCGCGAAAACGGACTTCCGGCAGGGAAACGGTGCGAGGCGCGGAAACCTTGGATGTATGACGGCGACCATACAACCTGCTCCCTGTAAGAAGCGTTCTTTCATATTATAAATATGCTGCCTTGAGAGGATCAAAAAAGGCGCTCCGCTTTTTGCGGAGCGCCACGGGAATATTTTACTTTGTGTATACCTTCGGGTCCAGCACACCCACCACGGGCAGGTTGCGGTATTTCTCGTCGTAATCCAGCCCGTACCCCACCACGAACGCATCCGGGATCTGGAAACAGGAATAATCCACCGTCAGCGGCACGGTGCGGCGGCTGGGCTTATCCAGCAGCGTTACCAGCCGCAGGCTGCTCGCGCCGCGGTTGGTCAGCGTCCGCTTCAGGAAGGAGAGCGTCATGCCGCTGTCCACGATGTCCTCCACAATCAGCACATCCCGGCCCAGAATGGGGCGGTCCAGGTCCTTCACCATACGGACTTCGCCGCTGGATACGGTGCTGGCCCCGTAGCTGGAGATGGCCATAAACTCAATCTCCAGCGGCAGGTCGATGGCGCGGATCAGGTCGGTAAAGAACACGCTGGCGCCTTTTAAGATGCACACCACCAGCGGCGATTTGCCGTGGTAATCGTGGGTGATGCGTGCGCCCAGTTTCTGAACGGCTTCCTTTAACTGTTCCTCGTTATAGAGCACCTCGGCCAGATCCTTATACAGCGGAGAATCCTGATTCATACATGTACGCTCCTTTATCGTCATTTGGAAGGCTTTTCAGGGTTGGATGGCAACCATGGCATACGGCCTGATACGTTGATACGGATCGAGGGGCGGTCGGTTTGGCGGGTCGCTTCCGACGCGCCTGCGCCCGGGGCCCACAATACCTCGTCGTCCACACACAGCAGGGGGATGAAAGCTCGGAAGGGAAGGTCTACCTTGTGGTCGATCCAGTACCGGCGCAGCGGTTTTCCTCCGGGTGCGCCGAATGGGTGAATATGGTCGCCCGACTGCGATGTGCGAAGCACTGCGCGGGCCAGCGTGGCGCTGGGCAGCGTAACGCTCCGCAGCCCGTCTGGAACCGGTGATTCCCCCGGCGTATACGGGGTAAAGCGGAACGTCAGCCCGCCGAAGCGAAGCCGTGCCCGATGGATCAGCCCGCCCTGTGGCGCGGGCGTGGGCACGGCGCACAGCGGCGAACCGTCCGCCATACGCACAAGTTGCACATAGCGCGGAGTAACTAACGCCTTCAGCCCGATTGGAAGGTTGAGGGTTTCGCCGTCCGGCGCGGATAACAGGGCAAACAAACGGAGGGAGTCCTGTGCGGAAAGGGAGTGCTCCTCCGGCAAACCGGCCTCCGGGTCCGTCGGGGCGATTCCGTCCGGCGAGGCTCTGCCGGACAGTGCCAGCGCCATACCGCGTTCCGCAAAGCTGCGAAGCGTACGCAGGGCTACCGCATCCGGCGCGGTGAGCAGGGGCGCTTTTTCCATACAGAAAAATGGGGGAATTGTGCAAAGTGCACGGGCCGACAGCCGCTCAGCCTGTGCCATCAGGCAATCCTCATCCAGCGCCAGCAGGTGGGCGCTTTGGGCGATATGCTCGGCCGCGCGCGGGTTTTCCTGTGTGAGTAACGGCAGCACTTCCGTGCGCAGGCGGTTGCGCTGGCAGCAGGGCAGGGTGTTGGTTTCATCCTCGCAGTGCGGCAGAGTGCCCAGCGCGTCGGTAAGCTCACGCTTGGAAACGCTTAAGAACGGGCGAAGAATCATCAAGCCCTCGCGGATCGTCTGTTCGCGCATCCCGGTTAGGCCGCGCGCGCCGCTCCCGCGGGTAAGGCGAGCCAGCACCGTTTCCGCCTGATCGTCCCTGTGATGGGCCAGCACCAGCGCGTCCGCGCCGCAAGCCTTCGCGCGGGCAAGCAGCAGGGCGTAGCGCGCGTCGCGCGCCCGCGCCTCGGCGCCCGGGTCGTCCATGCCGCCCGAAAGCGTCGCGTGGTCGCAGGAAAACGGAACGGAAAGTTCCCCGCATAACGCCTCGCAGAAACGTGCGTCGCGCAGGGAGGCTTCTCCTCGCAGACCATGTTCCACATGTGCCGCGCGCACGGTCAAGCCGTACGTGGGAGCCAGCCCGCACAGCGTGCGCAGCAATACGACCGAGTCCGCGCCGCCGCTGAACGCAACCAGCAGCGTAACGCCCGGACGCAGCAGGCCCGCTTTGCGCAGGGCGGCTTCCGCCGCCGAAAAAAGCTGTTCATTCATAGGCTGATTGTACCATTTTCGGTGACTTTCGGCAATATGCGCGCCTCGCGCGGATATGGCCGTGCAGGTGAGTTGCGACGTGCTATTCGTTTATGCGCGCTGATCCGCGGCCTGCGAGTAACCCGCTGGCAAACGCGAACATCAGGTTAAAACCGCCGCAATCTCCGTCCACATCCAGCACCTCGCCGGCGGCGTACAGGCCCGGGCATAGGCGGCTTTGCAGTGTGGCAGGGTCAAAATCCTCCGTAACGATGCCGCCCGCGGTCACCTGTGCCTGCTCAAACCCGCGTGTACCGGCAATCGGCAGGCGCAAGGCGGCGATAGTTTCGGCCAGACGATCCATCCGGGAAGCGTTCAGGGTGGCGATCGGCGCGCCCGGCTCGCCCACCCCGGATTCCCGCAGGATCAGCCGGGCCAGAGGATAGGCAAATGCGCCGGTGAACAGGTCTCCAAGGGTACGATCCGACCGTAGGGCCGCAAGCCGCGAAAGAAAGGCGACCATCTCGCTGTGCTCCGCGCCGGATAGCGCCAGCGCGGGGCGCAGGTCTATCGACAGGGTCGCGCCGGGTTCCGCAAAACGCGCGAGCTGCATGGCTGCAATCCCGCTGATCGCATCGTCGCCAAACAACACTTCACCCTCTGTGTGTTTCAGTGTTCTGTCTGCAGGAGAAACCAGCGTGAGGGTTACGCGCGTCCGTTGCCCGGCAAGCCCGGCGATGCGGCGTGGGTCGGTCAGCAGTGCGCAAAGCGCGGGCTTAAGCGGCGACAGCCGGTGACCGAATGCCGTGAGCAGGGCATAGCCTGTTCCATCTGTGCCGTGCGCTGGCGCGGCCGCGCCGCCGACCGTGACGATCACCCGATCTGCGCGTATTGTTTCCCGGCGTTCTACAGCGGGGGTGCGCGTTTTGCCGCGGGTTTCCGGCGCGGGTTCGGTGTGCAGAGCGTGGATGATAAAGCCGTCGTTTTCCCGGGTAAGGCTCTCCGCGCGCGTGTTGGTCAGGAAGGTGACACCTAACTGCCCGGCGCGCAGCAGCAGCGCCTCGACCGCTACGGCCGCCTGCAGCGCGGCCGGATAAATCCATCCCTCGTTTTCCTGCCGCAGCGGTACGCCAAGACCTTCAAAGAAAGCTTTCAGCTGAGGATAGCCCATCCCGGCCAAAACATCGCGGGCGAAAGCCGCGTCGCCATAATAGACAGATACGCCGGAATTAAGCAGGTTACCCCGGCCGTTACCGGTAACGCCCAGCTTCTTCAGTGGTTTGCGGTTGCGTTCCAGTACCAGCACATGCTGCCCGCACTCCGTGGCCGCGATAGCAGCCGCCACGCCCGCCGCGCCTCCGCCAATGATCGCCGTGGTCATGCCCAATCCCTCCCTACGGACGTATCATAGCAGATACGGGAGGGGAAAACAACGCTTTTCCCTGTACTGCGGGGGTTTGCGAAACGGCGTGGAAAACCATGTGGAATATCGTAAGTATAAATGTGGATAATGGATGGGAAACGCGTGTGAAATTCATGTAAAGCTGTTTTTGCAGGAGACTACGCGAACGCCGAAGCCGGAGAGAAGGGGAAATGCAACAACCATAATATGGAATTTAACAATTCTGTAATCCTTGCATTTCCAGCGGTGCAGCCTTCCACATCTTTTGAACGGTTCCAACTTTGCGGGAATGTGGGAAAGCTCGAAAGCCCTTCAGGACAGGCGGAAAGGAAACGCGGGGGGATGTGGGAAACCCGTGGAATGAGCGAGCCTGAACATGGCAAAGTTGCCTGAAAACCCCAGTTTCCCGCTTCGAAGGCCGGGCGTTCTTTCCAGCTGGGGAGGGTGGAAAGGCTGGCTTTCCGGCGTGGAGTATGCGAGGAGAAAAAAGTTTATCTGTGGAAAGCGTTGTGGGAAGGGCGTGGAGAACGCATGCAAGCCTTGCGGATTCTGCGTTGCGCCAAGTGTGCCAATTTGGTTTTCCACCCGTTTTCCACAATATGTGGTGTTGACATATCCGGGAATACACAATATAATGGCAATACTCCCGTACGTCGAACGGCAATCGGGCGCCGCGCCCGGCCGTGGGGATCGCCTGCAGTACAATACACGAAAATTTGCCGCTTGCGGATACAGCCTGTGAAAGCGGAGTGTTTTTGTCCCCCTCAGGCGCTGGCTTCCCGGGGGTTCCATTCTTTATCAGGAGGAACGCGAAATGATCACATCCATTAAAAAACGCGACGGTCGCGTGGTAGCCTTCGACCCCAACAAAATTGAACAGGCGATTGAGAAAAGCTTTGCCGCCAGCGGCAGCCAGAAAAGCGCCGAGACGGCCCGGGAGCTGGCCGATATTGTGGTTGCGACCCTGGAGAATGACGAAAACATTCCCAGCGTGCCAGGTGTGGAACAGGTGCAGGATGTGGTGGAAAAGGTGCTGATCGAGCATGGCTTTGTGCGCTCGGCTAAAGCCTATATCTTGTACCGCGCGGAACGCAGCCGTGTACGCGAAATGAACACGCGCCTGATGAAAACGTTCGAGGACATCTGTTTTAAAGACGCCAAAGACAGCGATATCAAGCGTGAGAACGCCAACATCAACGGCGATACCGCCATGGGCGCGATGCTCAAGTTCGGCAGCGAGGGCAGCAAGCAATTCTACGATATGTATGTGCTCAACCCCCGCCACGCCAAGGCGCACCGCGAGGGAGACATCCATATCCACGACCTGGATTTTTATACCCTCACTACGACCTGCACGCAGATTGATCTGCTCACCCTGTTTGACGGCGGCTTTTCCACCGGTCACGGGGTGCTGCGCGAGCCTAACGATATTTACAGCTATTCCGCGCTTTGCTGCATTGCCATTCAGGCCAACCAGAACGACCAGCACGGCGGCCAGAGCGTCGTCAACTTCGATTACGGTATGGCCCCCGGAGTGAAAAAGACCTATGTGAAGCGCTACCGTGATAATCTGGTTCGCGCGGCCGAACTGCTGCTGAACCTTGCGGAGCCGCTGGAAGCCCTGAAAAAACTGCTGACGGAAGTGGAAGCGGAAACCGGTAAAAAACCGGAGCTGGTAGCAGATGAAATTTTTGATGCGTCTGTACGGAATCATCTTTCTGAGCTTTGCCCCACGGCGGATGACGCGACCCTCAACCGTGTGCTGGCTTTCACCCGCGAACATGCCGAGCAGGAAACCGACCGCGCCACCTATCAGGCCATGGAGGCGCTGATCCATAACCTGAACACGATGAACAGCCGCGCGGGCGCGCAGGTGCCTTTCTCCTCCGTAAACTATGGCATGGATACGTCGCCTGAGGGCCGTATGGTGATGCGCAACCTGCTGCTGTCCACCGAGTCGGGCCTGGGCAACGGCGAAACGCCGATTTTCCCCATCCAGATTTTCCGCGTAAAAGAAGGGGTCAACTTTAATCCCGGCGAGCCGAACTACGACCTGTATCGGCTGGCGATCCGTACCAGCGCCAAACGGCTTTTCCCCAACTTCAGCTTTGTGGATGCGCCCTTTAACCTGAAGTATTATAAAGAAGGTCACCCGGAAACCGAAATCGCCTACATGGGCTGCCGTACCCGCGTAATCGGTAATGTGTACGATCCCACCCGTGAGATCTGCCCCCGCCGCGGCAACCTGAGTTTTACTTCCGTCAACCTGCCGCGTATCGCCATCAAGGCCAAGGGAGATATCCCGTGGTTCTTCGAGGAGTTGGACCGCACGCTGCAACTGGTGGCGGATCAGTTGCAGGAACGGTTTGAGATTATCGCCAATAAAAAGGTGAAGAATTTCCCCTTCCTGATGGGCGAAGGCGTGTGGCTGGACAGCGAAAAGCTGGACTGGAACGATTCCATCCGTGAGGTACTCAAGCATGGTACGCTTTCCATCGGCTTTATCGGGCTGGCGGAAACGCTGGTGGCGTTGCGCGGCAAACATCACGGCGAGGACCCGGACAGCCAGAACCTCGGGCTGGAGATTGTGGGCAGCATCCGCAAATTCTGCGACGACATGAGCGCGAAAACGCACATGAACTATACCTGCCTGGCCACCCCCGCCGAGGGCTTAAGTGGCCGCTTCGTGCGGCTGGATCGGGAACGCTTCGGCGAGATCAAAGGTGTAACCGACCGGGAATACTATACCAACAGCTTCCATGTACCGGTTTATTACCCCATTAACGCGTTCCAGAAAATTGCGATCGAGGCCCCGTACCATGCGCTGACCAATGCCGGGCACATCAGCTATGTGGAGATGGACGGCGACCCCACCAAGAACCTGGAAGCGTTTGAAAAAGTGGTGCGCTACATGCACGATCAGGGGATCGGCTACGGCAGCATCAACCATCCGGTAGACCGCGATCCGGTTTGCGGGTTTAACGGCATCATCGGGGATTGCTGCCCCAAGTGTGGCCGCACCGAGGACGGACACGCTTTTGAGCGGATCCGCCGCATCACCGGCTACCTCGTGGGCACGCTGGATCGCTTTAACGACGCAAAGCGCGCCGAAGAGCGTGACCGCGTAAAACACCAGATTTAATCCATATTACAACCACCGAAGGGGCGGGCCGTACACATTCGTACGCGCCCGCCCTTTCGGTGGTCTTGTGCTATTGTGTGAAGCGTACGGTGTCGTACTGTATGGAGATAAGTGTACGGGCGGACAGGATCGGCGTTTTGCGTGGCCGGGTTCAGGGCTCCGTCTGTGCCGGGGGAGCTGACGGCGCTGCTCTTCGCTTGTCCATTGCGGTAAAGGCAAGCCCTGCCAGTATCCCCGCGTAGTAAGTGAGCAACCGCCACAGCAGCATGGCCGGCGCCGCCGCGCCCGCCGGGAAAAATGGAGAAAAGAACAGGTAGAAGCTACCCTCCGCACCGCCGGACGAGCCGGGAACCGGCACGAACATGCTGGCAAAGTATACAAATGTGGCCGCGGCAATCAGCCGCACGACCGACTCGCCGTAAAACCCGAAGCTGCGGTACAGGCAATAGGGCACGATAAAATAGCAGGTAAGCTGCAATAGGGTGAACACCACGACAGCCAGGCAGCGGAAGAATGAGCTGCCCAGCCGGCTCGCGCTGGCGAAGTAGTTCTCAAATGTGGCGTCCATCTTATCCCGCAGGCGTTGCTCGTCCTTGCAAAAGCGCATCCTGTGCAACTGATGCACCAGCCAGTAGCCCAGCCGCGTCGTTAGCTTCCGGTTGATGGTAAACAGCAGAAGTCCCGCGATAAACAGCAGGCTGACCGCGATGGCGAAAAGTACGATGAACGAAAAGTTGCTGACGTGTTGCTGAAAATACGGCAACTCCCAAACGACCATCACCAGCGCGTAGATCGTGATGGCGATCTGGTTCAGCATCGTTTTCACAACAACTACCGAGGTGGCCGTGCCGGTATCCATACCCTGCCGGTTCAGCGATACTACCTGCATGGGCTGCCCGCCTGTGGCGGAAGGGGTCAGGTTGCTGTACAGAATGCCAACCATCGTTGTGATGAAGGAGGAGAAGTAGCGCCGACCCGGCTGGTGCGGCAGCGTAAGCGTATGCAAAGCCAGGCTGTCGAATGCCCATTGCAGCAGCACGAAACCCGCTGCGATGAGGAGCCAGCCATATTGTAAGGACTTTGATATTTCTTTTAAAACGGTTACCCCGTCTGTTAACAGAAAAAAGGTGAGAATGGTCGCTACCGACAGCGTAAGGCCCAGTACGATCATCCAGTTCTTTTTCAAGAAGGCTTTGAATGTCCTCAACGAATGCGCCTCTCTTTCGTGCGGGTTGTCAGGCCCGCCGGGTTTGGGTGTGAACCTTGCTGTTCGCGAACGGCGAACGCTTCTGCCGGGGTATAAACGCGAAGGAGTAAAAACGCCGGGCAGGAAACCTTGCCGGACGCTGTGCCGCGGCGGAGGGAGTTACAAAAGAGAAGCGTTTTAACCGTTTGTAAAAACGCGCAGACCTGCTTTTTGTAAAAAGGGTACAACGAACATTATAGAAGGTTTTTTAAACCCGTCAAGGCGGGGGAAGTGCCGGCGCGTAACCGCAGGTTCCGGTACGTCGAAGGAGAATCGTTGGGGGAAGCGCGATATGCGCCGCAGTGCTTGAAAGAAAAAGTTCGCCTCTGTCTGTGATGGAAAGGGTGCGTAAGGGAAACCCGTTTGTTTTCTGTGATTTTCGAACGGGAAACGTTACGGAAATTACCTGAATATGGAAATTAGAAACTCATTGAAAGATTGACATATTCCTATGAAACGTTTATACTTTTCAACGACAATATTGCGATGAGAAACTGAAGAGTTTTACCGGACGCAGGCTTGCTGAAGGCTTGGCTGAAAATTATATCGTTGCCGTGGCGGGCGAACCGCAGAGCGGCCTTCATGTATGGAAAGACGGATGGATAAGCCCCGGCTTGACAAGAAGGAGGGCGATCATGGATCAGCAGAGGCGAAAGGGGGGCAGACTGCTCGCCAGTTTTTTCAGCACTTATTTACTGATATTAATCGTTCCCATTCTGCTGGCGGTTTTATTTTATCAGGAGGCGTTGCACATTGTGCAGCAGGATATCGAATACGAAAATCAGGCGCTCCTGTTGCAGGCCAGCGAGATCCTGGACACGCGCGCGGAAGAGCTGCGCAACATCGGCACGCAGCTGGTGACCAGCTCGCAGGTGCAGACACTTCGCTACCTGCGAGATCCATTCGTATACCCCAACACAGCCAAAATCATCAGCGCGCGAAGCACCATGACCAAGTATGGGGTGTACAACGATTTCATTTTCGATTATCTGCTGTATTTTAACAACGGCCGATTTGTGATGAATGACCAGTCCGTATACTCATATGAAGATTTTTATCAGCTTTATATGCACGGCGTCCGCCAGACGTACGAAGCCTGGCAGGAGGAAACGCTGCATGCCGCGCCGTCCTTTGGCAAATGTTCCGCGCGCACGGTGGAGTACCGATACGGCAATGCCGACTCACCCCAGACGATCAAACTGGTAGAGTTTGTATACTCGTTCTATCCCTACGACCACAACGACGGGTACGCGGTACTGTACGTAAAACAGGATATGCTGTTGGACCTGATCGCCCGGGTGGACGCATCCAGCGGAAGCGTGTTTCTGGAAAATAACGATGGCGAACTGATCGCTTCCCGGCTGGCCGACGGCGTGCAGATCGCATCGCTGCACGCCGCGTTAAGCGGCATGCAGGGCAACTGTGCAAGCGCCCGGCAGGTAATCGACGGGAAGGACACCTTTATCACCCAGGCGACGTCTTCTAAAACCGGTTTCCGGATCGCCATCGCGCTTTCCGCGGACGCGGTGTTTGCCAGGCTTACGTCGCTGCGCACCATTATCGCATGGACGATCGGGCTGGCCATATTGCTGGGCGGCCTCCTGTGCTACTCCCTTTCCAGCCAGAATACGCGCTTTTTACGCAGCATCGCCCGGGATGGCGGCGAGAACCTGCAAAATATGACCTACGGAAAGGCTTTCCGCACTCTTCAGGCCTCCTTTGCCGATATTCAAACGGCCAACGAAGCCATGAACCATACGTTGGCGCAGCAGAAAACCTACCTGAAGGATGTCTTTCTCGCGCGTCTGCTGGAGGGCGACTTCCGTTCGGAGGACGAAGCGATCATCATGGCCAAAACGATCGGCGTATTCGATAAGCTGTGGAAGCGTTGCGTCGTTATTTTCCGGCTGGATTCCGGCGCTGCGCCCGGCGATACGCTCACCCTCCAGTTGGCCGTAAACTGCAAAGCAGTGATTAAACTGGCAATCGACGTGCTGGAAATATCATCTCTGTACGCTGATAAATCCGAGGAAGAGTTTGTGCTGCTGATCGAAGGGGAGGAGCAGCACGAGCGGATCGATAAGCTGGTTGGCTTCATCCGCGAAAAACTGCCCAACAGCATTAACGAGATGATGTTTGTGTATGTCGGCAACACCGTGGGATTGCTTACGGATGTGGTGCGTTCCTACGGCAACGCCGCTTCCCTGATTTATATCAAGCCTTCGCCGCAGGAAACGCCCGCTGTATACTACGACGCGGCCGAAAACCCGAAATATGTGCTGTTCTATCCGCAGGATATTCAAAACCGCTTGATTGATTGCGCCATGGTCGGCGATGAAACAGGAATGTTCAACCTGCTGACGCTTTTAAAAGAGCGTAATTTTACCGAGGCGAACCTGCCCGGATATATGCGGCAAATGCTGATCAATAATTTGCTGAATACGCTGTTCCATGCTACCACCCTGTCCGGGCTGCCTTCCGGCGAAACGGAGACGATCTGCGAACGGATCAAAGAGCTGATGGGGCAAACGCTGAACATTCAGATTCAGCAGATTGACCAGTTGTTTTTACAGTTCTGCCAGATGGTGCAGCGACAGAAGAACGGAAAACAGCAAAACATGATCGAAGAAGTGAAAACCTATATCAACACCTGCTATTCGGACTGCAACCTGTCGCTGACCCATGTGGCGGAGCGGTTCGCCATGTCCGAATCCTACCTGTCGTATGCTTTTAAAATGCAAAGCGGCGTTAACTTTTTCAGCTACGTGGAGGGCATTCGGATGGCCAGGGCCAAGGAGCTGCTGCGGGAGACAGGCTTTAAAATCAGCGAAATTGCCGCGCAGGTCGGATACACATCGGCCAACTCCTTCTGCCGTGCGTTCAAGCGCAGCACGGGCGATAATGCCTCTACTTATCGAAACGGCGTGGAATAATACAGCGCAGATTGCTGAAAAAGGCCCATCTGCTTTGTCAGCCGCACCCCAAAAGGGCGGTCACGTACGTCCGTGTACGCTCCCGCCCTTTTGTGGTTTGCTTCCTCGCAGCTGCACCTTTTTAAGCAATCTGCGGTTGGTGGCCTGAAAAAGGCCCATCTGCGTTGTCAGCCGCACCCCAAAAGGGCGGTCACGTACGTCCGTGTACGCTCCCGCCCTTTTGTGGTTTGCTTCCTCGCAGCTGAACCTTTTTGAGCAATCTGCGGTTGGCGGCCTGAAAAAGGCCCATCTGCTTTGTCAGCCGCACCACAAAAGGGCGGTCACGTACGTCCGTGTACGCTCCCGCCCTTTTGGACTTGCTTCCTCGCAGCTGAACCTTTTTGAGCAATCTGCGGTTGGCGGCCTGAAAAAGGCCCATCTGCGTTGTCAGCTGCACCCAAAAAAGGGCGGTCACGTACGTCCGTGTACGCTCCCGCCCTTTTGGGACTTGCTTCCTCGCAGCTGAACCTTTTTATAACTTTTTGCGATACTGCCGCACCAGAAAGCGCATCAGTGCGGAAGGCGGGCAGGCTTCGGAACTGGATGTGTCGGCGAACAGCATGCGGGTCGGCGCGTCGGGCGCATAGCGTTCCCACTCTGGCAGCGCCTGCCCCGGAAGGTCTTCGCCGTTGGGGTTGCCGTTCCTGATAAAGTTTGCCCAGTAGGTGCACATTTGCCGCGCCAGATCGTAATGCTTGCCTGTGAAAGGCCGCCAGCACTTCGCCAGCGTTTCGAAGAAGAACCACAGATCAACCGAGTGGAAGGTGCCAGGATGATCCCAACCGGGTATCTCTGCGTCGAAATCGTAGTAATACAGCGGCTGTTCGGCGCCGGAGGCGGCGTTGCACTCGCCCGCGATACGGATGGCAAGCCCGATGCTCGACACCGAGGCTTTTTTTCGGATTTCCTCGATGGTGTCGTGCTCCAGATCAAAGAAGGACAGAAACTCCTGCGCGTCCGCCCCGAAGGAGGTTTCCGCCATGGCTTTCAAATCGTCTATGCTTTCCACCTCGGGCGAAATGAAGAACTCCGAGGCGGTGTGCCCCATCATCACGGGGCACGGCAGGCGGCGGTTCTGGCAATACAGCGGTACCGCTTCGCCCACGCAGAACAGGTGATCCAGTACGGTGCCCCAGTTGGCACGGTACTCATGTACCTTGTTGCGCAGCGTTACTTCGTCAATGGCGCGTGCTTCCGCAAGCGTGCGAACACCCAGAAAACGGAAGAACTTTTCGCCGTTCTGTTCCGCTTCGGCCAGCTCCGGAATATACCCGAAATGCTGCTTGTTGGGGTATACGGTCGCTGCGACGCCGCTTTCCACGATGGCACGCTGGAACAGACCTTCGTTTTGCGGGGACGTCAGCTGGTTCATTACGCTGCCGCCTCCCGCGGACTGGCCGCCGATGGTGATGTTGGCGGGGTCGCCGCCGAAAGCCGCAATGTTGCGCTTCACCCAGCGCGTAGCTGCCTGCTGATCCAGATGGCCGAAGTTGGCCGGCGCGTCGGGCGATTCGGCGGTGATTTCGGGGTGGCACAGGAAACCGAAGGCGTTTACGCGGTAGTTGATCGTAACCACGACAACGCCACGCCGCGCGATGCGTTCGCCGTCAAACTCCATTTCCGAGGGATGGCCGACCTGCAGGCCGCCGCCGAAATACCATACGAATACGGGCAGGTTTTTAGTGCCGGCGGCTGCGGGAGCCCATATGTTCAGGTACAGGCAATCCTCGCTCATTACCACATCCGGATCGATGGACCATTCGCGTGTGTACACGTTCTTTTCGTCGATGATCGGGCTGTCCTGCATGGCGATGGGCGCGAAATCAAACGCATCGCGCACACCCTCCCAGTTTGCGCAGGGCTGTGGGGCCCGCCAGCGGTTTTTGCCGACCGGCGGCGCGGCGAACGGGATGCCTTTGTAGCTGGTAATGCGCGGGTCTGCGGCCGGCAGGCCCCGCACCCATCCGTTTTCGGTAAGTGCCTTTCGGATAAACATTAGTAACGCTCCTTTGCATTTGGGATCAATTGAATCGTAAGCGGATGGCCGTCGTACGTACAGGTGGATTCCGTGCTGCCCGCCACTCGCACGGTACAATCGATGTGTTCGGGCATGCCGGGGTACGTGCCGACCCGCTCGCCGATGCTCAGCTCTCCGCGCGTGTCGTTCCACTGAAGCGCGATCCGGCTGCACTCGTCCTTTTCATAATCGTAACCGTCGCCTTCGTCGTCGTAAAGCGTAAAGACGCCGTCCGCGCCGGGATAAACGGTCATCGTCAGCGGCGGATGCGCGACTTCGCCCGTATATTGAAGCACCGGCTGCATTGGCAGCACGCTGCCCGCACGTACAAAAACGGGAATCCGGTCCAGCGGCGCGTGTACCGTGATCGTCTGTCCACCGGTAAAGCGCTCCTCCGTATCGAGCGCGTACCAACTGGCGCCCTCCGGCAGGGTGACCGTTTCGGTATCGTCCGTGGGGGCAATCGCCGTGGATTCCGGCCCGAAAAGCATCGGACGGGTGACGGGTTTCACCAGCAGCGCGCCGCCCAGCATCATCTGGTCGTCGATCTGCCGCAGGGCCGTATCCCGCGGAAATTCCAGCCCCGGGGCACGGAGAATCGGCATGCCGCTATCGGCGCACTGTGCCGCGAGCGAGTACAGATAGGGGAGCAGGGCGTAACGCAAGCGGATGGTTTTTTCGATCGCGTCATAGAACGGAGTTCCCTTTTCACCGAAGCGCCAGATTTCGCGGGGCGTTCCCGTGCCATGGGAGCGCATCATGGGCAGAAACGTGGCGTATTGCAGCCAGCGCACGTACAGCTCCCGATACCCCAGGTCGTCAACGCCGGTATTGTAATCGCCCGACCCGAACCACGCGCCGCCCCCCATGGGGAAGAAGCCGCCCGCGTCGGTCGTCCAGTAAGGCTCGCCTGTTGCGCAGAAATTGACGCCTTCCGGAACATGCCGCCGCAGCACCTCCCAGGTGGAGGAGACGTCGCCGGACCAGGTGATGGTCGCGTACCGATGCTGTCCCGCGTAGGAGGAGCGGGTAAGGTTGATCACCCGCTTGCGGTCCGTTACCGCGCGCTGGCCCATATAAAGCCCTTCGGAATGCAGCAGGCTGTATGCGTTAATCTGGGTGGGGTCTAGGTATTTTTTCGCTTCGTCGGTATTGATGCGTACGCGCTCGTGCGGTTCCGGCTTGATCTGCCCGTGCCAGTCGGCTTCGAACGGTTCGCTGCAATCGCACCACCACGCGTCCACCCCGTACTGGAAAAGGCCTTCGTTGGCCTGTTTCCAGTACAGCCTGCGCGCTTCCGGGTTAAAGGCGTCGTATACGGCGCGGTTACCAAGCATCCCGCCCATGTGAAGCATTTCCGTACGGTTTTCGTTTTCGTCTCCGCGCATGGAGGGCCAGATGGAGATCATCAGTTTCGCGCCCAGTGTGTGCAGCGTGTCCGTAAGCGCCTTCGGGTCGGGAAAGCGGGAACGGTCAAACACCTTGTATCCCCATAGCCCTTCCGGCCAGCTGCACCAGTCCAGCACGATCATATCCAGCGGCACGCCCCGGCGGCGGTACTCCTTCACTACGGAAACCAGCTCGTCCGCGTCCTTATACCGTTCTTTGGATTGGATATAGCCGAAGGCATATTTGGGGAGCATCGGCGTTTTCCCGGTCAGGCGGGCATAATTACCCATTACCGCGGGGTATCCGTCACCGCCCAGATAGTAGTAATCCAACTCGTCGGCGCAGTCCGCCCACAGATAAGAACCTTCCGCGTCGTCGTGGAAAACCATCAGGCAGGAAGCGTCAAACAGCAGCCCCCAACCTTTGGTGGAAACCAGCACCGGCACGACGGCCTTCATGTTTTGCTGGTACAGGGCCCGCATACGGCCTCGCAGGTTTCCGTAGCCTTCCTCGTGGGAACCCAGGCCGTACAGCGCCTCGTCGCTATCAAATACGAACGATTGCTTCCATTCGTACGCCGTGCGGTCCACATAGGTTTCGTATGCTTCTGCGGAGGCGCGGATTCCGTCCACACCCTGCGTAAGCGTAACCTCCGCGTCGCTTTGAAAGCGATTGCGAAGCACCTGTTTTTCGACCAGCAGGTAGGGCTGCTTTTCCGGCTCCCGCAAAAGCAGTTGGTGATCGTGATTGTAAAACGACAGAGCGCCCTTCGCGCGGCTGATCTCCACGAGGGTATCGCCGCAATCCATGCAAATCCGGTCCGCGGTTTCGCTTACCGTATAACTGCCGGGCTGCGCACCGGTTACGATGGCGCTGGTCGTGTCCAGAAACGTCTCCCGGGCCGTACGGGTAACGCGCACGGCGCCCCCCGCAAGCGCGGTCAGGCGCAGCCGGTGCGTTACGGGCGGCTGAAACGGCCCTCCCGGCATCCGGAATTCGCAGATCAGGGTGTGTTCCCCCTGGTTCATCACTTCAATCGGCATAACTGATAAGTCTTTCCCGGTTCCGCCTGAAAGCGGAAACCGTATTCTGTTTTTTCACTGGCAATGGGTTGCCCGTTCTGCTCCACGCGGAGCGTTTCGGTCGAGCGTACCTCGATAGACCCGGAACGTGCGGGCGTAAGCGACGCGGCGGTCAGCCGTCCATCCGCCCACTGCATATCCACCGTAATCCCATCACGCGCCGCCAGCCCATGAACCGAGCCTTCCCGCCAGGAGGGGGGCAGGGCGGGTAAAAGGTGGATGATCCCGAGATGGCTTTGCAGCAAGGCTTCCGCGATGCCGGCCGTCGCCCCCAGATTGCCGTCAATCTGGAAGATGCGGCGGCCATTGAGGAAGCTGTTCGTCGCCTGAGAAACCATTTTATCCACCGCCTGACCCGCTTTTTCCGCATCCATCAGGCGGGCATACTGGCACATCCGCCAGGCCAGCGGCCAACCGCCGCCATCCGTATGGTTGGCTTCGCGCAGTTCCAGTGAACGTTTGACTGCGGCCATCAGGTCGGGCGTGTCGCGCCAGTTGATCTGGCTGCTGGGATAGGCGCCATACAGATGGGAGATGTGGCCCATTCCCGGCGTTTTCTCCGGCACTTCCTCCCGCCATTCCAATAACTGGCCTTTGGAACCAACGCGGTCTTTCGGCAGCAGCGCCCGTTTCTGCTCAAACGCTTCTGTCCACTCATCCCGTGTGTTCAGCAGCGTATCCGCCTCGATGCAGGCGGCAAACAGATCGCGCAGAATCTGGTTATCCATCGCCGGGCCCGCGCAGATGGGCGTATCGTACCCGTCCGGCAGGATGTAACGGTTTTCGGGCGACAGCGAGGGGCAGGTGACCTGCCTGCCCATACCGTCGTCAGTCAGGAAATCGACGAAGAAGATGGCAAATTCACGCATCACCGGCCGCCATTGCCGTAAAAAATCCAGATCGCGCGTATACAGGTAATGCTCCCACAGGTGCATCGCCATCCACGCGCCGCCCATGGTCCAGCTTGTGGAGGCCATGTACTGGTCCTGCGGTGCGCAGTCGCCGTAATAATCTGTGTTGTGGTGGCAGACGGAGCCGCGCATGCCATACATCACACGGGCAGTCTCGCGGCCCCGTTCGCAGACCGTGCGGATCAGGGAGAACAGCGAGAACTGCGTTTCGCCAAGCTGTACGGTTTCCGCCGGCCAGTAGTTCATTTGCAGGTTGATGTTGGTGGTGTATTTACTGTCCCACATCGGCGCGAAATCGCGGCACCAGATGCCCTGCAGGTTTAATGCGGAGGAGTCCTCGCGCCCTCCGGCAACCAGCAGATACCGGCCGTAGGTAAAGTAGAGCGCCTCCAGCGCCGGATCGGGGTTGCCCTGCCGGAGACTCGCAAGGCGTTCGTCCACCGGCTGTTCGCTCTGTTTACCAAGGTTCAGTTCACAGCGCCGCATCAACGGCTCAAAGTCCGCCAGATGGCGGGCCAGAAGCGCGTCAAAACCGATTCGGGACGCTCTGCGCACGGCTGTCAACGCGGCGGCGGCGGGGTCGGCTTCCCGGTTGTCTGTGGTGGCCGACAGGAAAAGGCATACGCAACTCGCGCCGGAGGTGTACAGCTGGGTATATGGGTCGTCCACAACACCGTTGGAGGTCATCATCAGGGCGGTGGCGAAACGCGTGCCACCTGCGTTGCCGGTTGCCAGCAGGGTGTTTGCATCCAGCGTATGGTTCTGTTCCATAAACATGCTGCCCCAGCCGCCCGCGCGGATCATGTTCCCGGGGCGGCGGGGATCGGGCACCATGCCTTCAAAAATCAGGCTGCGGTCAAACCGTGCGCTGAGCTGGAGGGTGTTCGGGCGGTCGGCGCGAACCCGGATGCACAGGGCTTGATCGGGATGACTGATAAAGGTTTCCCGCACAAAATGAACGCCGTTCTCCTCCCAGTCCAGCCGGTGTACGCCGCGCATCAGGTCCAGCTCCTGCCGGTAGCCGGTCACGCCGTCGCTGTTGGGCGCGCTGCCCGCGGCGAAGGGAGAAAGCCGGTTCACGCCGATGTCCAGCTCGCCCAGCGACTCATAATGGCCCATCGAATACGGCGCACCCAGCATGTAGCGTTGAATCAGATCCTCGGCCAGCTGGATTTCCCCGGCAAACACGTGCCTGCGGATTTCCGGAAGTGCGTCCTTCAGGCGTGGGTTGTTGCGATCCATCGCCTTGCCGTACCAAAGGCTGTCCTCATTGAGCTGAATCCGCTCCACCGACGTATGCCCGTACACCATGGCGCCCAAGCGGCCGTTCCCCAGCGGCAGCGCGTCGCTCCATTCGTCCGCCGGATGGTGAGTAATCATTTTATAGTCCATACCAAAAACCTCCCCGGTTTTATTGCGCGTTGGCCAGCGTACCGTTGTATGCCGTTTGCAGCAGTGCCTGATACCCCTTCTGGTCCAGTCCGTTCAGCACGGACAGGTACGACTCCCAGTCTGTATCGATGTTGAGACTGCCGGTGATAAACTGCACGGTCGCCTGCGCGACATAGCTGTTAATCGTCGCCGTATACAGCGATACCTGATGCAGTTGTTCTTCCGTATATGCGATGTTGGGATATACGGAATCCTCGCCCGGGCTGTAGGGCTGGTAAAGATCGGCCCAGTCCCACAGGGCTTTTTCCCCGTTAAACTCCTCTTTTTTCAGCAGCATCGCGTTGCGGAAGGCTAAAAAGGCCGAACCGATTTCCACATCGGGGGGCCAGCCCTGCAAAGCGGTTGCTTTGCCGATGTACTGGTACAGCGGAACGGTGTTGTTCATCGCTTCTCCGTCGGCGGCGGCGCAATAGGCCCAATCCACGTTTTCTTCCCCATAGCTTTGCACCAGCGTGCCTTCTGTGCTGGCCAGCAGATCGAATAATCGAACGGCAACTTCGGGATACTGGCAATCCCGTGTGACGAGGCCGTTGCAGTTGTAGAAATAATCGTAGTTTGCCTGATAACTCAGGCGAGTGCCGTCCGGCCCGGCCAGCGGCGGTAAACAGGTCCAGTTCTTCCAGTGGTCCTTGCCGTCGGAGATAAAGGCATATGTCGCTTCCGGCATCAGGCCGCCCGGTGCGGCTCCCACCAGATTCGGTTCCGCTTCTGCCCGTGCCTTCATCTGTTCCCCGTTTTGCGTATAGGTCTGGCTGTCCAGCAGGCCCTCGGCGTACAGCCGATTCATATACCGAAGTGCGTTCCGGTATCCGTCCTCCACCCAGTTGCAGTGCACGATGCCGCCCGGAGCCACGTAACAGCCCGGGGCGATCACCTGGTTGGCGGAGCCCAGAATGTTGTTGTTATGGACGAACGCGTTGCTTAGAAAGGTGAACGGATCGGTCGCCCAGCCGGAATCGATCTGCCCTGTCAGCGGCACTTCGTCGGCAATCCCGTTTCCGTTGGGGTCCATTGTCGCCACCCTGTGCAGGTAATCGTAAAACTCTTCGGTGGTTTCCGGCAGTTTGCCGCCGCATAGCTGATCAATCCATGGCTGATAAACCCACATGCGTGCCTGATGGGTGAGGTGGTAGCATTCGTTAACGGAACCGTAGCAATAGATGCTTCCGTCCGACATGGTCAGGTCGCTCACGTGCTGCTCCCCGCAGATTTCGTTGAGGCGGTTCCAGTTGGGGCAGTCGGCCAGGTAATTTTGCAGGGGAATCACCAGCCCCTGCGCACCGTACAGCGTACATTCAGCCTTGCTCCACCGGGTGCACAGCAGGATGTCCGGCAGGCGGTTCTCGGAGGCCATCATCAGGCGAAGCTGCATTTCCCCGTCGCTATCATACAATTCGTTTACGATCTCAAGGTCGATGTTTGTTTTTTCTTTAATCCAGCGGAGAACATAGCTGTTGGATACACTTACCTGACTCGCGGTGTTAATCGCCAGCGCTGTCAGTTTCAGCGGTTCCTTCAGGGGGAAATAGTCGTCGAGGCCCAGAACGGGGCATTCCGTTTTTTCGGCGCGTGCCGAACTGTATAAAAACGGCGCCGAAACCGCGAGCAGGAACGCAAGAATAAGGGAAAGGATACGTTTCAACAGGGTTCCCCCTCTTTATCCGATTTTGTTTGTCTGTCCGTTACGCTTTGATCACAAAGACATGATACATCACGATTCCCGGTCTGTATATATTCACAATTTGATTTGGGATATTCATTTCCTTCGGTGCCTGCGACAGGTATTCAATTCTTGATGTTGGTCATTAAATATGTTAAAACGTCCCAAATCAGACTTGTTCTATGCTATAGTGGGCTCACTTTAAACGCGTTAACTGAAAGGAGACCCCTCCGATGTGTTACCAAAACCCTTCTCTACCCTTTGAGGCGCGCGCTGCGCATCTGGTGAGCCTGCTGACGCTTGAGGAAAAGGCGCTTCAGCTTTCTCACGACGCGCCTGCCATCCCCCGGCTGGGGATTCGCTCATGGAACTGGTGGAACGAAGCGTCCCACGGCGTAACCCCCGCGGTCGTACAGGAGTTTAAACAGGCCACCTGTTTCCCCACCTGCCTTGCGATGAGCCAGACCTGGAACCCGGAACTGATTGAGGCGGTTACTACCGCCATTTCGGATGAGATTCGCGCGCTGCGAAACACCATCGGCAAAGAGCTGGACTACTGGTGCCCCACGGTCAACATGGGCCGCGACCCCCGCTGGGGCCGCAACGACGAAAGCTTCGGCGAGGACCCCTATCTGGCGGGCAAGCTGGCGGCCGCGTATGTGCGCGGGTTGCAGGGGCAGGACCCGAAATACTTCAAGGCGATCTCCACACCCAAGCATTTTGCCGCCAACAACTCGGAATATAACCGCTGCAACGGCTCCTCCAACATGGACGAGGCAACGCTTCGGGAGTATTACCTGCCCGTGTTCGAACGCTGTATCCGGGAGGGCGGCGCGTATTCGATCATGACCTCGTATAACCGTATCAATGGCGTGCCCTCCTCCGCAAACCACCACCTGATCCGGAAAATTCTCCGTGAAGAGTGGGGTTTTAAGGGCTATATCGTCTCCGACGACGGCGCGGTGGGCGACGTGGGGCCGAACACGTCCCTGATGTTTGGAATGTTGCGCGGGCATTTTTACGGCAAAACCATGCCGGAGGCCTCGGCACTCTGTGTGGAAGCGGGTACGGACATCTGCACCGGCATCGAGCATGACCTGTACCTGATGGACGCCGTGCGGCAGGGCCTGATTTCGGAAGACCGGCTGGATCGCGCGCTGATCCGCATCTTTACGGCGCGTTTTAAACTGGGTGAATTCGATGACCCGCGCCCCTTTGCAGGATACGGCGAAGCGCAACTGTGCACCGACCACAGCGCCGCGCTGGCCCGGCAGGCGGCGACCGAATCGCTGACCCTGCTGAGGAACGAGGGGAATCTGCTGCCGATACGGCCCGATAAAATCCGTACCATCGCGGTCATCGGCCCCAACGCGATCTACCGCCAGTTTGGCAGCTACTCCATCGGCGGCAACCCCCATATGGATTGCGACACCCGGGTTTCCATCCCGCCGCTCGCGGGGATTTGCGCCGAGGCGGAAAAACAGGGGATCAAAGTGACCTACCGTAAGGGTTGGAATCAGGCGAAGCATGAGTTTGAACGGCCGGTGCCTACGGCGGTGCTGCTCAGGGCGGCCGCGGACGCGGGCCTTACGCCGGAAGAATACCTGAAACAGCGCGTGCCCGAAAGCGAACGGGCGCTGCGCCACGCGAAATTCGCCCCGTTTATGGAGTTTATGAACCGCCCGGAGGTTGCGCCGCGCCACCCGGTTACGGATGCGGATCTGGGCCGCCCGGAGGCCGAACTGATGGCGGAGGCGCTGGAAGCCGCCAAACAGGCCGACCTGGTGATTGTGGTTGCCGGAACCGACCCGAGCGTGACCCGCGAGGGGGCCGACCGCCAGTCTCTCGATCTGCCCTATGATCAGGACGGTAAAATTCGCGCAATCCTTGGGGCGAACCCCAACACCGCCGTGGTGTGCGTCGCCTCCGGCCCCGTTACGGGCGCGTTCCTTGGGGAGGTGCCCGCGCTGTTGAACGCCACCTACGCGGGCGAATCGCAGGGCGCAGCGATAGCCGATGTGCTTTTCGGCAACGTTAGCCCCAGCGGGCGGCTGTCCGAGACGTGGTTTTTCGACGGGAACGATCTGCCGCACATCAGCGAATACGGCCTGCGGCCGTTCGATACGTCCACCGAGCGGGGCCGTACCTACCTGTACTATCTGGGCAAGGTTCGCTTTCCCTTCGGTTACGGCCTGTCCTATACGAATTTTACCTGTTCGCATTTCCGTCTGAACAGGGAGCGGTACGACGCGAACGACACGGTGACCGTCGCGGCGGAGGTATGCAACACGGGGGATCGCGCGGGCGCGGAGGTGGTGCAGCTGTACTGCCGCAAGCTGAGCCTGTACGACAACAAACCGCTCCGGCAGCTGGTCGGTTTTCAGAAAGTGTTTTTACAGCCGGGGGAGAAAAAGACGGTTATGCTGTCCGTTCCGGTTTGCGAGTTGAAGTTCTGGAATGCGTGGCGCGAGCGTTTCGAGGTGGAGGAAGGCGATTACGCCTTCTGGCTGGGCAGGGGCAGCGGCGAGGACGCCGTGCTGTCGCGGGCTACCGTGAAGATTAGCGGGCAATGGCATGCCCCTCTCTCCGCCGTTACGATGCTGGCGGATCGCTACCTGCTTGCGCCCGGTGAAGAAACCCCCATCCATCTGACTGCGGCCCGGGAAGATGCCGAGCACCTGAACGTTTCCGACCTGCCGTTTACGTTCCAGTCCTCCGACGAGACCGTCGCGAAGATCGAAAACGGAAACATCATCGCGCTCCGACCCGGCGCGGTTACGCTGACCGCGTCGCTTACGCTGGAGGGAGAAACAAAAACCGATTCCATCGGCGTGTGTGTAACTAAATAATCAATCAATGTGCCGCGTTCCGCTCCGGCGGGACGCGGCACATTGCCAAAGAAAGGGGTAAACCATGCAATTTGTAGACGAGAGCGACCGCTTTGCCAGCCTGTCGGACTGTCCGTTCGGGCGGCGCGGCAGTTACCTGACCGTTCATCTTGCGCCGGGGGCTTCCGACGCGTTCGGGCGCGCGTACGTTTATCTTGGCACCTGCCATGGCGCGGCAACGGTGCTGGGCCAGCACCGGCTGTTTGCCATGCAGCCGATCTATCAGGGGGAGCGGGTGCCGTTTGCCGCCGTGATGAAACCCGCGGAACTGGTGCTGCGCACGCTTTACGGGGAGATTCGCCTGTGCATCGCCGAGCCGCGCCTGCTCTTAATCAACGCGGAAAACGGGCTGGGGCTGCGCTTTGCAACGACCGGCGAACTCGACCGCGAAACCAAACCCCGCGGAAAAACCGCGTGGGAAACGGTGTTTAACCGCGCCTGTCTTACGACCGTCATCCACCCCATCATCGGGTGCGCGGACGTGGACGCCCCGTGGGACTGGGATCAGCTGCGCTGCGGACGCTGCAAAATCGACCTGTTGCCGGATGAGAACGGCAGGATGCTCGCCTCGTTGGAGGAGTTTACCCATTCCGGCACCGTGCGGGCGCAGTATCCCGCGTACGAGCAAGCGCTGACTGGCGTGCAGGCGGATTTTAACGCGTTTGCCGCCAACATTCCACAGCTGAAAGCGCCCTACGAAAGCCTGCGGATGAAAGCGGCGTGGAATCTTTGGTCGTTCCTGGTCGGCCCCTGCGGGCTGGTGAAACGCAATATGCTGTACATGGCCCGGCTGGGTCCCGCGTCCCAGTGGCAGCTCAGCTATCAGGTGCTGGCGCTGGCCCATAACGCGGAATACGCCTGGGACCAGCTGCTGGTGCCCTTCGATTACCAGAGCGAGACCGGGCAACTGCCGGATTATTACGACGACAGCCGTGGGACGTTTGCCAACATCCGGCCGCCGATCCAGGGCTGGACGCTGAAACAGATGCGCAGGCTGGGGTATTATCAGCAGGTTTCGGCGGAGCAGCGGGCGGCGCTGTACCCGAAACTGGCCGCGTGGGCCGACTGGTTTGCCGCGTACCGGGTGGAGGACGGCGCGGACGGCCTGCCACATTACGAGCGCGGCGACGAAAGCGGCATGGAGGACGGCTCCACGTTCCGGGAAAGCCCGTGCATGGTAACGCCGGACCTGCCCGCCTATCTGGTGTTGCTGTATGAGGAACTGGGCGAGATGTCGCGCGAGCTGGGTATGGAGGAAGCGGTGCGGAATGGCTGGTATCGCCGCGCGGCCGACCTGCAGCAGCGGCTGATCGACCGCCTCTGGGACGGCGAACGGTTTGTATCCCACACGCTGGACGGCAAAACGATCGAGAAGGATTATGGCATTCTGGGCTATCTGCCGGTACTGCTGGGCCATCGCCTGCCGGACGCGATCTTAAACAAACTGGTGGCCGACCTGAAAAAGGAAGGCTATATCCTGACCGAATATGGCTTTAACAAAGAAAAAATGGAGGCGCGGGAGCTGTGCGACATCTCCCACAACGCGGTGCGCGGGTTTATCTACCAGCCGTTTAACCTGCTGCTGATTTCCGCGCTGCGCGACATGGGCGAAACCGCCTTTGCCAGCGACGTGGCGAAGCGCTTTTGCGACACGATGCTTTCGCATTATGGGCTGGGCGGAATGTTAAACGCGTACACGGGCGCCGCACCGGGCGAGTGGATGACATGGACGGCAGGCGCGTACCTGCTGATTGCCGGTATGATTGAATAAGGAGGGTAAATCCCTATGCGGAAACCTTACCCGAATCCCTTCCTTGAGGAGCCTTCGTGGAACGAGCTGGAACAGTACCGGGAACCGCTGAGCTATGATCTGGCGGGCAGGTGCTTTCAACTGGTGATGGATAACGGGGTGACCTATGCGCTGCACTTTTTAAACGGGGAAATGCTCGCCTGGGGCGAGCGCGGCGGCGTTCTGCGCTGGGACGCTTACGAATGCCTGAAGCTGGACGACGATACGTATTTTGTCAACTGGGAAGTGACCGGCGTAAAACCGCGCACCTGCCTTACGCTGGCGCTGGACCTGCGGGCGGATCTGGTGACGGCGGTGCACGCGAAGATCGGGGCGATTGCGAAGTACCCGTATCTGGTTACGCAGGAGATCGTTTTTGGCGCGATCAAACAGCCGGGCAAGCCCCTGAATACCATGCGGCACGGCTATACCGCCGATCTGGCGGGCCGGAACATCTTCTGGCGTTACTCCTCCAACTTCGGGATTACCCATGCGTTTATCAGCGAGCATTATCTGCGGGTGCCCATCGGTCAGCCGCCGGAACTGCCCTTGGACGCGACTGAAGAGGAGCGCGCCGAGCGCGACGCGGAGTTTGCGCAGCGGAAAGCCCACCTGTTTGAAATCCCCGCGTTCTTTATCAAACTTCGTGAGGATGTGTACTTTTTCGGCTTTATCGAGGAAACGGAATGCCGCCTGGACCCCACCCTGTGTGGCAACAGCCTGATTATGGTGGCGGATATGAACCGGGTGCATGATATCGGCAGATGCTTTGCCAGCGATTACCGCAACCATTACGCGCCGCAGAACTTTCTGTTTTCCGCGTTCGGAGCCTTCCACGACACCCCTGACCCGATCGACAGCATGCCCAGCCCGTATCGGATTTTTTGAAAGGAGGAACCGTGATGAGTTACAACCATCGGATTATCGGACAGAAAATTTATAATCCCGTATCGCCGAACCCGTCGATCGGCGGGATGAAACAGTATCTGGAACCCCCGACGAACGAACTGGCGGGGAGAACGCTGGAAGTGCATCTGGACGGGCTGCCTCCGGTGCTGGTTCAATTTCTGGATGGGACCAACCTGCAATGGGCAAAGCCCGGCGAGGCGTTCCGCTGGGAATCCTATGAGGCGGCCAAGGGGGATGAAAACCTTTACCTCATCAAGTTCCTGCTGGCGGAACGCGCCCCCGTAACGCACGTTACGCTGGTGTGGGACGCGGCAACCACGCTGGTTACCTGTGTGCTGGCCGTGTTGGGCGCGGACGGGGCCCATCCGCGGCTGGTAAAAAGCACCGTGTATTATGGCGCGCAGAAGCTGCCGCGCCAACCGTTGGCTGCCGGGCGTCATGGCCTGACCGACGAACTGATTGGCAAGCGGATCATCTGGCGTTACAACCCCAACGACGAAATCATGCACGTGTATCACGGCAGCGATCATCTTCGCCTCGGCGACTCCGAAAAGGTGCTTGCCCCGGACGCGGATGAGGAGGCCCGCAAACATTATCAGGCTTTTCTGGATCGCGAGGGGATTTACCCCTGCTACGAGGAACCCACTTACTACATCAAACTCCGGGACGGGTTCTATCTCTACTCCGTGACCGAGCGGAATATCAACCGGGTTTTACCCGAACAGGGGGGCAATCAGCTGCTGATTCTGCTGAACGCGCTTCGGGTGCGCTACATTGGCCGGGTGTTCGGCTACCGGGGCGACGGCAGCATTGAAAACGACTTCATCGGCGGTATCGGCCGCTTCGGGCCGCAGCCGGACAGGGTGGAAAGCCTGATTTACCCGATCTACGAACCGGACGAACCCTGAGCGGCACGGAAACGGGAGAATGGATAAAAATTGACGTAACAGGGCTTGATCGACAAAGTAAATACTCAATGTAAATCAAGGGGTTTCCCGCGACACGCAGCCGCGGGAAACCCTTTTTGGCATAAAGAGCACAAAAGAACGACAATGTACAAAATGAGAATATATTAACCATTTTTTAGATCACCATAAGAAATGAATATGTACCCGTGAAACCAGCGGGCACCTCAACTGCATAAGAATCGAATGATCCAAAAATAAGAAACGAATATTTACATCCCGGCTGCTCTCCGGTAGCATGAAACCAATAAAGCACGAGAAATGATAACGGCCGTCCGATTCCGCAAACCGGGCCTGCCGTTGTGTTTCCTGATGGAAGGACGATCAAAATGGCGAAAAAAATCGTTTTCATCGGCGCGGGAAGTTTCATCTTCACGCGAAACCTGTCGCGCGATATCTTCACGTTCGACGCGCTCCGCGACGCGGAAATCTGGCTGGTGGACATCGACCGGGATCATCTGGAAATGGCGCGCAGAATGGTGCAGCGCTATATCGACGAAGGCGGTTACCCGGCCACGCTGCACTGCACCACGGAGCGCCGCGAGGCGCTGCCCAACGCCGACGGTATCCTGTGCACCATTCAGGTGGGTGGGTACGAGGCGATCCGGGACGAGCTGTGCATCCCCTCCAATTACGGCATCGAGGCGGCGATCGGGGATACGCGCGGCTGCTGGGGTATCTTCTGCTATCTGCGTACTATTCAGCCGATTGTGGATATTGCGGCCGACGTGTCGGAGCTTTGCCCCAACGCGGTGTTTTTGAATTACACCAACCCCATGGCGATGATCTGCCGCACCATCCAGACCCTGTATCCCAAACTGCGCTTTATTGGCCTTTGCCACAGCGTTCAGGAAACCGCCATGATGCTGGCCAAGTGGCTGGGCGAGGATGTGAAAAACCTTACTTACACCTGCGCCGGCATCAACCACACGGCTTTCTACCTTACGCTGCAGGCAAACGGGGCGGATGTTTATCCCCGGCTGCGCGAGATAGTGGAGGACCCCGAAATTTACAAAACGGAGCGGGTGCGCATCGAGATGTTTAAACACCTCGGGTATTTTGTCACCGAAAGCTCCTATCACAACAGCGAATATAACGCGTGGTTCCGCAAGCGTGACGACCTGATGGAGAAGTATTGCCCGCCCGTTAATTTTGACGGAACACCCGGTAAATTCTTCAGCCAGCGGATGCGGGAAGGCGGCCTGTTTAAGGGCACAAGACAGGAGCGGCTGGAGGACTGGTTCAAGGAAAGTATTACGCTGTCGCGCGGACACGAGTTTGCCAGCTACATCTTCAACGCCTGCTTCGGCGATCATACGCCGTTTGAGTTTAACGGCAATGTGCGCAACTTCGGGCTGATTGACAACCTGCCCGTGGGCGCCTGCGTAGAGGTGCCCATTCTGGCGGACGCGAACGGGCTGAAGCCGACGCATGTCGGCGCGTTACCGCCCGAACTGGCGATGCTTAACAGCATCGAAAGCCAGACCGAGGAGATGGCGGTGGAAGCGTATCTGCAACGGGACAAGTCGCTGGTATACAAGGCGATTTATTATGACCCGCTCGCCTCCGCGAAGCTCAGCCTGGACGAACTTAAGCACATGACGGACGATCTTTTCGCGGCCTGCGGAAAATACCACAGTTTCTGGTAAGCAAAAGGAGATGTGAGCGATGGAAACACAAAACGGGGAGATGGTCGCCCCCGCCTTTCCGTATGAGGCGATGCCGCTGGAACGGCGCAGGCAGATCCTGCCGGAGCGCAACGTTTGCAGCCTCTACCCTGCAGAAAACGGCAGCGAAGTTTTTGGAACCGGCAACGGCACACAGCGCGCGGAGATGATCGGCGACCCTTACGACGAGAAAATCAGCTTTACGCACGAGATGCTGTATGAGCCTAAATGGAAGAACGCGCCCGAACCGCCGGACCTGACGGCGGTCATGCCGGAGGTGCGCCGTCTGCTGCGCGAAGGGAAGTTTGTGGAAGCGGCCGACCTGGTGGAAAAGCGCCAGCTGGAAGCTGGTTTCGGCTCCAAAATGCGCCACGTGGGCACCATTGACTGCGGCGACATTGTGGACCCGCCCATGCCGCCCTTTCCCCATACCGCGTTCTGGCTAAAGCTGCAAAGCGAAAAGGCACAGCGCACCTTTGATTACCTGCGCTGGCTGGACCTGCTTAACGGCGTGTTGACCACCCAGTGGCAGACCGGGGAAGGCGCTTTCAGCCGGGAGCTGTTTTCCTCTTTCCGGGACCCCGTGGTGGTGATGCGCCTGCGCGCACCGAAGGGGAAACTGGCCCTTCAACTGGACTTTGTAAAGCCGGACGACGACGCCCGGGCGCCGTTTGGCGCGAAAATGTTTGCCGGCAACACCTCCGAGCTGGAAATACACGAAGACCTGATCACCCTGAAATGGGCGTACCTGCCGGAATACGGGCAGAAGGGGTACGTTTCCGTTGTGCGTCTGATCCGGGAGGGCGGCACGGCGGAGGTTTGCGGTAACGGAGTGCGCATCAGCGGAGCCGATCAGCTGACGGTGATTGCGCAGACGGTCAAGTTTGAAAAAGACTTTACGTTTGCCTGCGCCGAGCCGGTCATCGCGGCGATGCGCGCGTATCAGCCGGATGTGGATGCGTTGATTCGGGCCAACCGCGAATATCTGGGCGGGCGGATGGAACTGTCGCGCTTGCGGCTGGGCAAGCCGGAGGATTTCGCGCTGTCCTCGGAGGAACTGCTGCGCCGCACGCATTCCGAGGTGGAATTTGACGGAACGCTGCTGGATAAGCTGTACGATATGGGTCGCTTTTTCCAGATTACCGATACGGGGGAGCTGCCCCCGCTGTACGGTCAGCACAACATCAACACCAACCTGCAGGTGTGCGCCGGTTGCAACACCGGATTACTGAAGGAAATGGACGTGTACTTTCGCTACTACGAAACGAAGTTTGATGATTTCCGCACCAACGCCTGCAAGCTATTCGGCGCGCGCGGCCTGCTGTGCAGTATCCATTGCGATTACGACAGCGGTCTGTTCTACCATTTCTCCAAAACCTACCCGCACTATTGCTGGACGGGCTGCTTGGGCTGGATTTACAACGAGTTCTGGAATGATTACCTCGTGACCGGCGATCAGACCTTCCTGCGCGACCGGATTGTGCCCGCGCTGAAGGAAATCGCGCTGTTCTTTGAGGATTACGCGTGCGACCGCGGACCGGATGGCCGGGTGATTTTCTATCCCTCCTTCTCCCCGGAGAACCCGACCCCGAATTACGCGGTGAACGGCGTTTATTCCACCAGCATCAACTCCGTGATGGATATTATGATCTGCCGCGAAGTGCTGGATAACCTGATCGAAGCCTGCACGGAGCTGCACATCGAGCAGGAAAACATCCCGCGCTGGAAGGCGCAGGAAGCCTCCCTGCCGCGTTACCTGCTGGATGAGGAGGGCGGGCTGAAAGAATGGGCCTGGCCCACTGTGAAAGAGAATTACGACCATCGCCATGTGTCGCACCATTATGAGGTGTGGCCGGGGCACCGGGTCACCTGGGAGGAGGAGCCGGAACTGGCTCGCGCGATTCAGATTTCCAACCGCAAGCGCGCGCACCAGAACGATTCCGCCCACGGGATCATCCACCGGCTGTTTACTGCCATCCGCCTAAAGGATATGCCGGAGACGGTTCAAAACCTGTACCACCTGATGAACCACGGGTATGTGACGCGCGCCTTGCAAACCCGCCACAACCCCTATCAGCACCACATGCCGGACCTGCAGGGGGCGATGCCCGCGATTCTGCTGGAAATGTGCGTGTTCTCCAAACCGGGCGTGATAGAGTTTTTGCCCGCCATGCCGGCCTCGCTGGAGCGAGGCGGGATTGACGGCGTGTGGCTGTACACCTTTGCCAAGCTGGAACGGATGGATTGGAACCCGAAGGGGTTGAAAGCTACCCTGACCTCCCGCCGGGAACAGACGCTTACCCTGCGGTGCCGCCGCCCGGGGGCGCGGTTCCGCGTAAACGGACAGTCACTGCCCAGCCAGGGCGATTTCGTGACCTGCCCCATCTGCCCGGATGAAACCCTTGATGTGGAAATCGAATTTTAAGGAGGCCGAAGGATGAACCGGGATGAGGTTTTAAACAATCAAGCGTTGAACCAGCACGCGCTCTTCTTCGATCCGCTGAACAAGAAGGTCGTCGCCGATCTGGTAAACGGGCGGCGGGAACTCCACTATATCGATGAAAAGCAGGGCGTAAGAGTGCTGGACTTCGGCGTTGCGGAGTTCAACTTTCACGCGGAGGACGCGCACAGCGTGCGGGTGGCGGGCTGGGGCGGTTCCATGCCGGAAAGCTACGACCTGCATCCGGTCGGCGATGGTTACTGGCAGTGTGTCGCCGGCGGCATCAGCGGGGGCTTCCACTACTGCGATTTTTACGTGGACGGCGTGCGCACGATCAACACGCTGGCGCCGGTCGGGTACGGCGGCTTCCGCCCGGTCAACTATTTTGAAATGCCCGGCGACCCCGACGCGGAATTTTACCTGCTGCAAAACGTGCCGCACGGCACGGTGCACATGGAGCTGTATCCCTGCCGCCTTACGGGCCGCACCCGTTGCTGCTACGTTTACACGCCCCCCGCTTACTACGAAAACCCCGATCGGCGTTATCCGGTACTGTACCTGCAGCACGGCGGCGGGGAGAACGAGACCGGGTGGCTGTGGCAGGGCAAGATCAACTATATCTGCGATAACCTGCTGGCGCAGGGCAGGATGAAAGAAATGCTCGTGGTGATGAACGACGGCTACGCCTTCCGCCCCGACGGCACGGGCGACCCGGCGGCCGGAAGCATCGACGATGTTCTGGCGGACGAATGCACCGCCTTTATCGAGAGCAGATATCGCGCCGTCGCTAACCGACACGGCCGCGCGATGGCCGGGCTGTCCATGGGCGGGATGCAGACCAACGCGGGTGTAATCCGGCACAGCGACCGGTTCGCAAACGCCGGGGTGTTCAGCGGCGGTTTCCGGGAAAGCGGTTTTGGGTTTGACGGAACGGAGCTGTTCCGGAGCCCGGAAAAGTTTGCCAAAACGTTCGACCTTTTATTTGTTTCCGCGGGCGAGCAGGAGCCGATGTGTGAAGAACTGCGCATGAAGATGGCGGAATACGGAGACCGGGGGCTGGATATTCGCTTTTTCACCTGCCCTGGATACCACGAATGGGATGTCTGGCGGCGCTCGGCACGGGTGTTTCTGGAATTGCTTTTTAGAAAGGGAGTAACTGACGATGAATGAGGCGGTTGAGTTTTTAAAGGGGTGCGGCACTTTCTATGTGGCAACCTGCGAGGGCGACCAGCCCAGGGTGCGTCCCTTCGGCGCGCTGGATGTTTTTGAGGACAAGCTTTATATCGTAACAAACAACCGGAAAAAAGTATATGCGCAGCTTCTGGCTGACCCGAAACTGGAACTTTGCGCCATGAACGCCGACGGAAGGTGGATTCGTGTAGCCGCACAGGCTGTGGTGGATTCTCGCCCGGAGGCCCGCGAGCACATGCTGGAAAGCAACCCGGCCCTGAAACGGATGTATGCGGCGGATGACGGCCTGATGGAGGTGGCCTACCTGAAAGATGTCGTTGCGACGATTGAGACTTTCGGGGGAACGCCACAGGTGATCCGCTTCTAAACGCAACCGACGCCAAAACGGCAGCGGGTTTATCTTGAGATTCCATGAAGGGGGAGGAGCCAATTGACCAGCAACGGAGCGATCCCTGCCCAGCGGTTTCACAAACGGCTCGCCAGGGACCTGAGAAGGAACAGAATCATCTATGCCATGGGCTTCCTGTGCCTGGCCTATTATATCATCTTCTGTTATCTGCCGATGGGCGGCATCGTAATCGCTTTTAAAAACTTCCGCGCTGCTCGCGGAATCTTCGGCAGTGCATGGGCGGATCCCTGGTTTAAATACTTCGATCAGTTCTTTGGCAGTTACTATTTCTGGCGGTTGCTGCGCAATACGTTGCTGATAAATTTTTACGATCTGCTATTTGGCTTTCCGGCCCCGATCCTGCTGGCGCTGCTGCTGAACGAGCTGCGCTCCAACCGCTACAAACGCATCGTGCAGACGGTCACTTATATGCCGCACTTTATTTCGCAGGTGGTTGTGTGCGGTATCATTCTGGACTTTTTCTCCTCCAACGGCCTGGTCAATCAGATCATCCAACTGCTGGGGGGTCAGATGACCATTTTTATGCAGGACCCGAAGTATTTCCGGGGCATCTATGTCGGCAGCAACATCTGGCAGGAGGTCGGCTACAGCTCCATCATCTATCTGTCCGCCCTGAGCGCTGTGGATATGGAACTGTACGACGCGGCAGCCATCGATGGCTGCAACCGTTTCAAGCGCGTTCTGCACGTGACGCTGCCGGGCATCATGCCCACGATTGTGATTATGCTGATTCTGCGCATGGGCAGCATGATGAGCCTCGGTTTTGAAAAAATCATCCTGCTTTATAACGAATCCATTTATGAAACGTCGGACGTGATCGCGTCGTTTGTGTACCGCTACGGCATGCAAAAGGGAAATTACAGCTACGCTACGGCGGTTGGGCTGTTTAACTCGCTGTTCAACTTCCTGCTGCTCATTCTGGTGAACGGGATCAGCCGAAAAGTGAACGAAACGTCACTTTGGTAAAGGAGACGATACGAATGAACACAACCGTCCGCGCGAGAACCCGTAAAAAGGTATGGTATTATGGCAATCCGTCTACGGGGAGCAAGGTATTCGACATCGTAAACATCGTGTTTATGCTGTTTCTGGTTGCCGTTACACTCTACCCCTTTTTGTATGTGCTGTTTGCGTCGCTTAGCGATCCGCTTCGGCTGTTTGCCCATTCCGGCGTGCTGCTTGCCCCGCTGGGTTTCTCCCTGAAAGGGTATGCGTACGTATTCAATTATTCGGCCATCTGGAACGGCTACCTCGTCACCCTTTTCCTGGCGACGGTCGGTACGGCCTGCAACATGATGGCATCGCTGCTGTTCGCTTATGTGCTGTCCCGGCGGGGAACCATGCTGCATGGCTTCTTTACCGTCGCGGCGGTCTTTACGATGTACTTTAACGGCGGCATGGTACCCACCTACCTGATCGTAAAAGCCGTGGGTCTGATCGACAGCATCTGGGCGTTGATCGTACCGGGGCTGATCAACACGTTTTACGTTATCATCCTGCGCACCGCGATTTCCGGCGTACCGCAGGAGATGATAGAATCGGCGGCGCTGGACGGCGCGGGAGAACTGCGCATCCTGATCCGGATTATGATTCCGCTGATCGTTCCCACCATTGTAGCTATCTCGCTGTTTGTGATGGTCGGCTACTGGAACAGTTGGACGAGCGCCCTGTTGTATATTCAGGATTCTAAAAAATACCCGCTGCAGATGGTGCTGCGCCAGATTCTGATTATCAACGACGCCTCCGCTTCGTCGGGCGCGGGCACCACCTACCAGACCGGCGAGGACAGCGCGACGCGCATGCTGCTGAAATATGCTACGATCATCGTTTCGGTCGTTCCGATTATCTGTGTGTATATCCCCCTGCAGAAATACTTTACCAAGGGAATCATGATCGGCGCCCTGAAGGGCTGATGTTTGGAACGCTACATGGCGGAAGCCATGGAAGTGAATATAAAGGAGGAAGAACCATGAAGAAACTGGTATCCCTGATTTGTGCGCTCGCCCTGTTGCTATGCCTGGTACCCAGCAGTTTCGCTGAGACCACAAGCAGCGAAGCCCCCGTGGAAATCACCTATTTCCGGCAGGACCTTGCCCGGAACTCCATCGCTTATTACAGCGACGCCGCGTGGTTTCAGGAGCTTGAAAAACGGCTGAACGTGAAAATCAAAATCATCGGCCCCGCCAGCACCGACGATTACAACACGGCCGTGAACATCATGCTGGTTTCCGGCGATTATCCGGACCTGCTGTTCTTCGACTGGAACAACTACAACGGCGGCGCCGAAGCGGGCGTGGAGGATGGCATCATCCTGCCCATCAGCACCAACCCGGATTACAAAGCCAAGGTACCCAACTGGTTTAACATCATTGATTCCAACGAAAACATCCGCCGCGCCGTAACGCTGGACGATGGCTCCATTGATTTCTTCTGCCACTATGAAACGAACATCGCCCGTTCCGCCTATTGGGGCTACGCCATCCGCAAGGACTGGCTGGATCGCCTGAACCTGGCGGTGCCCACCACGATCGACGAGCTCTACACCGTGCTTACGGCCTTCAAAGAGCAGGATGCCAACGGCAATGGCGACCCGAACGACGAAATCCCGCTGACCTCCTGCAACTGGTGGACAACCGTCCATCCGATGATGGACAGCCTCTCCGCTGCCTTCGGCCTGAAGGTAAACACGATGTACCGCGATCCGCAGACCGGCAAGATGACCTACTGGACCGAATACAACGACGGTAAAAATTTCAAGGACTACGTAACCACCATGCGCAAGTGGTATTCGGAAGGCCTGATCGATCCCGAATACGTATCCCAGAAGTACGAAGCCTGCTCCGCCAAGATCACGGGCGACAAGGCCGGCGTGTTCTTCTGCTTCCCGGACAGCGTGCTGAATTATAAGAAGGCGCTGAAAGCCACGATGACCGAGGCTGGCTACGCCAACCCCGACGATGTGATGATCTACGGCCTTGTGCCGCTTGCGGGCTCCGACGGCGTGCCTTACGCCTACGATGCCGACAACGCCATGGTCAGCTACGCAGGTTCCGGCCAGCCGACCGTGATCACTACGGCGGCTGTGAAGCACGGCACGGTGGATAAGTGCCTGGAACTGATCAACTATCTGTATTCCGACGAAGGTTCCGACCTGATCAACTGGGGCATCGAAGGCGTATCCTACACCAAGGATGCGGATGGCACCAAACACTGGACCGATCTGGTCACCAAGGACCCGGATTACTCCATGTCCGACGCTGTGTTTAAGTACGCGCTGCCCACGCTGGGCGCATGGCCTAAGGCGATGAGCTACGAAGCCTGGGCATCCCTGAACCTGATTGATCCGGATGCGGTGATCCTGCACCAGAACTATGCCAAGGGCGACCCGGGCCTGTTAAAGCCCACGTTCTCCCTGACTGCCGACGAGGCTGAGACTTACAACCGGATTATCACCGATGTGAATACGGCGGTTTCCGAAGTATACCTCTCTGTGATTACCGGCACCCGTCCGCTGGAAGATCTGGACACTCTGCTTGCGCAGGTGGACGAGATGGGCATCCAGGAGGCGATCGACTGCTACCAGACCGCGTACGAACGTTACCTCGCCAAGTAAGAAAGCAAATCTCCCATGCAAACGTCCGGGGGCGCCTGCGGGCGTCCCCGGACAGGAATGCCCATGAAAGGAAAACCTTATGATCGATTATGCTGCCTACCGATACCCGATCGAGTTTATCCCTGCAGAAAAACGGCACGGAATCCTTCCCGAGCACAACATCTGCTCCATCGCCCCCGCTACCAGTTCCGACGATGATTTTATCACGGGCAACGGCTCGCAGCGTATCCATGCTTCCGGCCGTCCGTATGACGATGAAATGTCTTTTACCCAGGAAATGCTCTATGAGCCGCTTTGGGCCAAAACGCCCGAACCGCCGGATTTAAGCGGCGTGCTGCCTCGTATCCGCCAGCTGCTGCTGGAAGGCAAGCCTGAGGAAACGGACGCCCTGCTGGACGAGGCCCAGAAGGCGGCCGGTTTCGGTAAATACATGAATTTTAACAATAAAGTGGTGTACCCCACCGGTTCGCCGCGGCTGCACACCGCTTTCTGGCTTACGTTTCAGCAGCCGGAACAGAAAAAAACGTGGGACTATCTGCGCTGGCTGGATATGCAAACCGGGCTGATCGCCTCCACCTGGGCAAACGAGCGCGGCGTATATCGCACGGAGAGCTTTGCGGCTTACGACGGCGACGTGACCGTAACCCGCTTCAGCGCCCCTGCCGGGCAGCTGGATGTGGATGTGACGCTGCAGCTGCCCAACCGCCCCATCCAATACGGGAACCATTTCATGGAGCAGAAGTTTACGGGCAGCACCCACGAGCTTACGATTACCGATCAGCTGATCACCCTCGCCTGGGCGTATAACCCGGACTTTGGCCATAAGGGCTACGTTTCCGCCATCCGCTTCCTGCCGGTGAACGGTTCGATCACCAAAAAGGAAAAGGGCGTCAGCGTTCGCGGAGCAGACGGCATGATGGTGCTGACCAAAACCGTGAAGTTTGAAGATAACTTTACGTTTGAATGCGCCAGGCAGGTTGGCGACGCGCTGCTGGCGATGAAGCCGGATTTTGACGCGCTGCTGAAAGGCAACGAAGCGCATATCGGCGAGCGGATGGATCGTTCCCGTATCCATCTGGGCAAGCCGGAAGACGCTGTGCTTTCCGGCGAGGAACTGCTGGAGCGTACCCATTCCGTGAACGAGCTGGACCCCACCCTGCTGGATAAGCTGTACGACATGGGCCGGTTCTTCCAGATTTACGATACCGGCGCGTTGCCGCCCATGATGGGCCAGCACAACATCAACACCAACCTGCAGGTGTGCGCGGGCAATAATACCGGCCTTTTTGACGAGATGGATGTGTACTTCCGTTTTTACGAGACGAAATTTGACGACTTCCGCACCAACGCAAAACTGCTTTTCGGCGCGCGCGGCCTGCTGGCAAGCGTGCACTGCGACCCGGATTCCGGCCTGTATTATCACTTCTCCCACACCTACCCGCACTATTGCTGGACGGGGTGCCTGGGCTGGATTTATAACGAGTTGTGGGGTTATTATCTGGTGACGGGCGATCAAAACTTCCTGCGGGAACGGTTAATCCCTGCGTTGAAGGAAATGGCGCTGTTCTTTGAGGATTATGCCTGTGATCGCGGCCCGGATGGGAAGACGATCTTCTATCCGTCGTTCTCTCCGGAAGATCCCACGCCGAACCCCGGCTACGAAACGGTTACCTGCAAAAGCATCAACCCCACGCGCATCAACTCCGTGATGGATATTGCCATCTGCCGCGAGGTGCTCAACAACCTGATTGACGGTTGCCGTACGCTGGGGGTGGAGACCGAGAACATTCCGCACTGGGAAGCACAGCTTGCGTCGCTGCCTACCTATCTGTTCGACGCCGAGGGCGCGTTAAAGGAATGGGCATGGGCGGACATCGAGGAGAACTACAACCATCGCCATGTATCCCACCACTACGATGTGTGGCCGGGCCGTGCCATTACGCCCGAAACTGAGCCGGAACTGACCCGCGCCATCATCATCTCCAACCGGAAACGCGGTCAGCAGGACGATTCCGCCCACGGCATCATCCACCGCGCCTTTACCGCCATCCGCTTAAAGGATATGGAGGAGGCCGAACAGAACCTGTCGCAGCTGCTAAACCACGGGTTTGTGCGCCGTACGCTGCAAACCAGCCACTTCCCCTACCGCGGGGTGTTCCCTGATCTGCAGGGGGCGGTGCCGGCGCTGCTGGTGGAAATGTGCGTTTTCTCCATGCCGGGCGTGGTTGAGCTTCTGCCCGCCATGCCGGAAACTCTGCCGGAAGGCGCCATCGACGGCGTATGGCTGTATACGTTCGCCAAACTAAACCATATGGAATGGAACCCGTCGGGTATTCAAGCGACGATTACATCCAATCAGGCGCAGACGCTTACGCTGCGGTGCCGCCGCGCGGGATGCCGCATCTTCGTGAACGGGGCGGAGCTGCCGATGCAGGGCGACCATGCGGAGTTCGCTTTCGGCAAGGGAGAGACCGCGATGGTCGAAATCAAGTATTGATTCTGTAAAAATTCCCCGAAAACGGTTCGCACGCGCCGCCGTGCGAACCGTTTTCACACGGGTCTTAAACAGGCGGGCAAAGACGCGCGCCGTGCGGTAACGGTGCTGTATGCGGAAAGGATGATCCGAATGAAAAAAGCGAAACTTACAATCCATCCCTCCTACCGGATCGGCGAAATCTCGCCGCGGCTGTTCGGCGCGTTTCTGGAACCCATCGGTTCCATGGTGAACGGCAGCATGTATAACCCCAAGCATCCCACGGCGGACGACCTGGGCTTCCGCCGGGATTATATAGACGGGTTGCGCCAGGCGGGGCTGCCTTGCGTACGCCTGCCGGGCGGTAACTTTGTTTCCGGCTGGAGCTGGAAAGATTCCATCGGGCCGCGCGCAGCGCGAAAAACACGCCTTGACCTTGCGTGGCACCAGTATATCCCCAATGATGTCGGCCACGACGAGTACCTGCAATGGGCCGAGCGGATCGGCACGGAGCCGCTGTATACGCTCAATCTGGGCACCGGCAGCCTGAACGACGCGGTCGATCTGGTGGAATACACCAATTTCGAGGGGGGCACATACTGGTCCGACCTGCGCGCCGCCAACGGCCACAAAGCGCCCTACAACGTGAAAACATGGTATCTGGGCAACGAAATGGACGGGCCGTGGCAGGTCGCCTCGTGGGAGAAAGACCCGCGCGGGTACGGTGTGTTGGCGCACGAAACCTCCAAGGCGATCAAGTGGGTGGACCCGAAAAGCGAAACCATCGCGTGCGTTTCCTCCTCACCGTTCCTGAACCATTATCCCGACTGGGATCGGCAGGTGCTGCAGGAATGCTACGAAACAGTGGATTATATTTCGATGCACCACTACCACTCCGCGCCGACGGGCAACCTGCCGGGGCTGATGGCCGGGTATCAGGCGTTTGAGAAGTATATTCAAACGGAAACCGCGCTGTGCGATTACCTTAAAACCAAACTCCGCGTGCGCAAAACGATGATGCTGTCGCTGGACGAATACGGCAGCTTCATGCGCCCGAAGGGCGTTTCACATTACGGGTTGGGCGGTTGCCAGCCTGCCGATACGTTCTACCAGATTGACCCCGACCAGCAGTATGTGCGCCACGACCCGGACGACTGGTCCGGTCGCCGGATGCCGCCTGCGAGCGGCGAGATGACGCGCGCGCTGGCCTCCATGTCGACGCCGCTGGTATTGCTGCGTCATGCCGACCGTGTGAAAATCGGGTGTGCGACCGGCGGGCTGGGCGACCTGTGCATGACCGACCGCGACCATGCGTGGAAGGGCGCGGCGTATTATCCCTTTACCCAGCTGATCCGCTATGCCCGCGGCGTATCGCTGGGTGTGCCGGTGGAGTGCGAGCGTTACCATGTGGACGGCTATGCGATTGATGATATGAACCAGTACGGTGACTTTGACGACGTTGCCTGCGTGCAGGCCGCCGCGGCGCTCAACGAGGAGGCTGGCGAACTGACCGTATTCGTGATCAACGCGGACTGGGAGGATGCGCAGGCGTTTACGCTGGACGCGCGCGGCTTTGAAGGCTGGCGCTTTGCGGAACACCTTACGATGGCCTCGCAGGATGAAAACGCGCGCAACACCTTCGAAAATCCGAACGTGATTCTGCCGAAGGCCGACCCGGACACGCGCTGTGAGAAAGGCGTTGTAACAGCCACGCTGCCTAAACTTTCCTGGAACCTGTTCCGGTTTACCCGGTAACGCCGCCGCGCCTGCCGCCGCGAAATCGTCCAAACCGGTACGGGTCGCGCCGGGCAGGCGTGGCCCGCACCGGGGGTAAACCGCCAGAAAGGATGATGAAATTGGAAATTCGAAAAAGCAGCGCGCTGGCAAAATTATATCAGGGGCCGCAACACCCGATCCGAGAGGATTACGCGGAGCTTCGGCTGTTGCGGGCGGTCTGCGCATGCGATGCGGAAACCGCGTGTTCTCTTTTTTGTGAGCATAAACTCTTTGGCGGCACGCTATGCGCCATCGACACGCCTTACCGGCGCTACGAGGGTTTGGCGGGGGTTCGCGCCTTTGCGGAGGACTGGCTGAACGTTTTTCACGCGGAAGCGGCGGAGGCAATTCCCGTGATGCAAACGCGGGCCAATGGCCGCTCGGTAACGGAGGCGCAGGTGCGCTTTACGGTGGATGGAGCCGTGGAGGAAGTGCCCTTTCTGATCGTGGCGGATCTGCGCACCTCAACCACTCTGGATGAGGTGCGGATTTATACCCACTGTTCTTTCGTGCCGGGGCTGCAGGCATACCGAAAGCCAATCTTCCCATCGGCGCATCTGGAGATGGGTGATCCGGGTCTGCTGACCGGGGCGGTTCGCGAGTATTACGAGGCGCTGCACTGCGTACCCAGGGCGGATGTGGAACGGATTATGAACAGCATCGGGGACGATTGCAGGTTTGGGGGATACGAGCCGGACGACGGCGCTCACCCGCCCGCGCTGACCCGCGAGGAAATCCGCGCAAAGTACGAGATGATGGCGAATTATATCCCGCGCTGTGTCGGTATGCGGTACGAAACGATGATTGACGATGGGCGCACCTGCGTGATCGAATGGGTGCATATCGTGTCGCGGGCGGGCCACGAGGAACGCGGGCGTATCGCGCTTTCCGGCGTCGCCGCCTACGAGCGCGGGAGCGACGGGCGGCTTTGTTCCATCCGCATCTGCGATTATGCGGGGCTGGAACGAACGATCGACTGGTCTAAACTGCCGATCACCCTTGAGGAGGCGCAGGCCGTGAATTTCGTGGAAACTTTTCCGCGGGGTGTCGGCCGGAAGGCCTGAGCCGTACCAGACGCGGGGACAGAAACGGAGGAGGAAAACAGATGCCGGTTGTGAACGGTTTTTATTTTGAAAACGATGATAAATATATCCGCCGGTTGGAATATGATCTGGCAGGCCGGGGGATGCACCTGCAATACGATAACGGCGAGGAAGAACTGTATTCCTTTGTGACCGGGGAGGATCTGATCCGGTTTGACAGCGCGCGGCAACCCCAGTGGCTCAGGTATGGATGCTTGAAAATGCGGGAAACCGTACGCTTTATTACGTACGATGTGCCGGGAAAGCCGCATTATGAATGCGTTACGCTGGTGATCGACGAGGAGAACGGGCTGGTAACGCGCGTAACGACGGTCTTTGGCGAGCAGCCCTCCCGGTCGGTGCTGGCGCAAACCCGGTACGAATTTGGCGCCGTGAAACGCGACGGCGAGCCGCTGCCCTGGAAACGGCACTGTGAAACGACCGAACTGACCGGAAAGAAAATTGCGTGGACCTATTCCAGCGGGTTTGTGAACGTGCATATCTATCTGGACCACTTCTGCCGGGCGCAGGCGCTGCAGCGCCCCGAAGGGGATCATAGCCCGCTGATCGACGACCCGATTTACGAGGAACAGGCCCATTATATTAAAATCCGGGAGCATCTTTATCTCTTCAGCAATACGGAGGTGCATATCAACCGGCGCGACCCGATGGCCGGCGGGAACAACCTGCTTCTCCTGATCGATACGGATTCCATGATGGACATCGGCCGCAATTTCCGCCACCTGGACGCGACCCGGCGCGAGTGGGGAATGCTGCACGCTTTCGGCCGCTGGTACGACCAGCCGCTGGAGACTGAGGCCGCCCCCAGCCCAAACCATATCTGAACGGGCCGGATACCCTGCCTGCCGGGAAATGAACGCAGAAAGTTTGATGAAATGAAAAACAGAAAACCGCATCCGCTGTTTTTTACTGCGCTGGCGATCGCACTGCCCGTGGCGGGGCAACGGCTGATCGACATCGCCGTGAACATGGCGGATACCATGATGCTCGCCTCCTATGGGGACGCCGCGCTGTCGGCGTCCTCTCTCGCGAATCAGTATTACAGCCTGTTTTCCATCTTTTGCATGGGAGTCAGCGGCGGCGCCTGCGTGCTGGCCAACCAGTATTGGGGCGCAGGCAACAAGGCTGCCTATAAAATGGTGATGAATTTGATGCTTCGCATCTGCATGGGCGGAGCGATGCTGTTTATGATGATTACAGCACTGTGGCCGCGACAGATTATGACGCTGTACTCCACGGACGCGAATGTGATTGAACAGGGGACCCGGTACTTGCGGGTGATCGTATGGGTTTTCTTCTTCCACGGCGTTACCACGTGCCTGTCCAACATTCTCCGCTCGGCTAATATGGCGTGGCTGCCGCTGGTGGTTTCCTGCGTGTCGCTGTTTTCCAACGTATTTTTCAACTGGGTATTTATCTTTGGCAATCTGGGCGCGCCGGAACTGCGCATTCAGGGCGCCGCGCTGGGAACGCTGCTGGCGCGCGTAATTGAGTTTGCCGTTGTGGCAATCTATTTACTTGCGAAGGATCAGTCCATCCGTTTCCGCCTGACGGATCTGCGAATGCGTGTGGAGCGGGGGATGGTGCGCAGCTACTGGAAAATTGGCATTCCCGTGCTGGTAGGCGACGTGTTTCTGGCGGTGGGTAACAATCTGGTGGCTATGGTGATTGGCAATCTGGGGGTGGAAATGTCCGCCGCCAACTCGGTGTGTTCCATGGTGGTGCAGCTTACGACGGTCATCAACATGGGGCTGGCAATGGCCGGAAGCGTTACGGTGGGGCAGTCCATCGGCATGGGCGATCCGGAAATGGCAAAGCGCATCGGCAAAACCTTCTTCTGGATGTCCGTCGTTCTTGGCCTTGCGGCGGGCGGGATTGTGGTGGTGCTGACGCCGTGGGTGCTCACGTTTTACGCTATTTCGGAACAAACGCTATGGTATGCCGACCAGCTGATGTATTCGTTCGCTATTCTGCTGCCGTTTCAAACCGTGGGCAGCGTGCTGGCCAAAGGTGTGCTCCGTGGCGGAGGCGATACGCGCTTTCTGATGGTCGCGGATGTCGTGTTTCTTTGGCTCGCGTCCGTACCGCTGGGCTACTGTGCGGGTTTCGTGTGGGGGCTCAGCCCTTTTTGGATTCAATTTTTCCTGCGGATTGATTCGGTGATCAAGTCGGTCTGGTGCGCGGCGCGGTTATTTTGCGGCAACTGGATTAAACAGCTGGAAAGCCCGGCAGAGCTGACACCTGCCGAAGTGCCGCCGCTGGAATAGCGGCCCGCGGTGCGGCAAGCCGTAGACACCCCGGAGGATCTTACAAACATACGCCTGCACGTTTTTTTCAAATCGGTGTAACAAAACAGCCTCCAGTTGCATCTATATATAGGAGAGCAATCGGAGGAGGGTCCGAAATGAAAAGAACGACAGGCTTTCTTTATGCCCTGCTGGCGTTGGCGGTGTTCATTCTCTGCTTGTCAATATGTAAAAACTTAGGCAAAACGGAAGGAAATGAATCGTCAAAAAGAGAAACCATTCCTGTACAATCCTCAGCGAATCGCTATACCTCCGGCATCTCGGCGGAACTGACTTTTGAAGAAAATCGGGCCAGCTGCCGGGGCGCTGTTTCGCCCGTCGGCGCATATCCGTCGTCACTGACCGTATCGCTCCATCAGCAATGCGGAAAGGGCTGGCGGCGTATCGCCACGTGGTATGGCAGCGCCATCGCGGGCAAAACGGCTTCCGCGGGCGGCACGGTCGTTGTGGGTACGGGGGTCTATCGGGTATCGGTAACCGGGAATGTCGGGCGAGGATTGGAACGCACCGTTCGGACCCTGATGAGGGAACGATGACCAATCTCTGTCGACAGGGGGACTGACGGGAGGCGTTTCGGATGAAGAACCGGCGTCATCTGCGGGGCGGGATCGCCCTGCTGTTTTGCGTGCTGCTGATCGGGTTAACACTGCCCGCGTGGGGAGAAACGGCCGGGAAGCTGCAAAAAACCGACGGGGTGATTACGTACGATGCGGAACTGAGCATACCGGAGGGTGTGACCGCCTGCCCGATCCTTCCCTGCGAGCGGGTGACGTTTGCCCCGGAGCCGTTTTTAGCAGCGGTAGCCCCCGGAACAGACCCGGAGCAGACCGCGCAGGACGAATCGAACGGAACAGGCGGCACGTTTCAGTACATCGAATACCGGTGGCCGAACGCGAACGGTAACTATTCCGACGACCTTGGCGGTAACTTTGCATACGCTTCGGACAGGGGCGCCTGCCTGAACGATTTGCTTGTGTATTTTCAGTCGGCGCAGACCGATGCGTACCGCTTTCCGAATGCGGAACTGTCTTTTGCCACACAGGCTCAGTCGGTGCAAAAGGCGCTGGCCCTGTTTGCCTCCGTGGGCGTGAACCTGACGGTGGACACGGTCATCCCGTTGGACCTTGCGATGCTTAACCAGATGCAGCAGGCTACCCGGAAAGATATGGAAGCGGATCAGGCTGCCGGGTTGAAATTGCACCGGATGGAGGAATGGCGCGAAGAGGACGCCTGTTACGTGATCCTTTTCAAACAGGAGATGGAGGGTTTACCCCTTTACGATCAACCATTCTGGCCCTACACGGGAAACGGGGACAGCGTGGACCCGCCCTGTGCGGAGGTGGTGTTATCCGCCGCCGGAGTGGAATCCCTGCAGGTGAACAACCTGTGGAAGCCGACCGAAACGCCGACATCGGTATCGATCCTGTCGCTTCAGGAGATGCTTACTCTGTTTGGCAAGAACCACAATGAACTGTTGGGGGCCGAACCCCTGCATGTGAGCCGGATTGCCTTAACCTACGTGCCCGTTGGCATACAGGGGAAAGCGCTGAATCAGGCGATCCAATACGTGCCCGCCTATGTGTTTACCGTAACGGAGAATGGGCAGACGTACGATGAAGGATACAGTGCCCTGGATGGAGCCTGCCTGCAATGGAACTGACGCGGAAACGGGGATCGTTGCGCAGCTGCCTGTCGGTTGACTTGCGGCGCGCATTTGGTGGTTTTCGGTTTTCTCTTGCTGTTGTGGTTTTTATGCTGATTCAGTTTTTATGTAATCATTTTATGATTAACCTCAATACACAGGATGCGACTGTTTATGGAGAACTATATCAGCTTTGCTTTTCGGACTTTCAAAGCCTTGTGCCCAGCATCTGCGCCTGGGTGTATGCTCTCTCCGTGGCGCAGGATATCGACAGCCGATATGTGCGCTTAATCCTGCCTAAAACAACACGGCGGAATTATCTGATCTCCAAAGGAATCGTAGGTATGCTCACTGCTTTTGCCGTGGTCGCCTTTGGCCTGTTGGGCGGGATTACGCTGTTATCCATCTGGCTGCCGCTTACGTTTCCTGCGGGACCAATTTCGTTCAGTTCTCTGGATTTTCTCAACGGTTCCTCTCTGTTGCTCGGCAGACGGTATGCTGTCTTTCTGCTCCTCTATATTGGAGTTCGCGGTGCCTGTGCTGCTGTCTGGGTAGTCTGTGCAATGGCGGTAGCGGTCTGGTCGGATGACAGGTTTGTTGCGCTGATTAGTCCCCTGATCTTCAGTTACCTCCTGTTGGCACTTCAGGCGACGCTTGGCAAGGTTACGCTTTTTGGCATAACAGTGGAAACGCTTGCCACAAAATATGATATTCGGATGATGGCGGTGGGAGGCGCCTATCTTTCAACTCCGCGGGAGGTGATTACTGTTTGGGCGGCCCAATACCTGCCGTTGCTTTTACTGTTTGGGGCGTTCTATATACGTGGCGGCGTCAGGAGGTTGAAACAGTATGCATAAAGTACGTTCAGTAGTAGAAGTGTCCTGTAACCTACTTCGTAAAAGCCTGAATGTTCGCGTGCTGAGCCTGCTGGCGTTGTCGGGGCTGATGATGTTGCGGTGGGCGTCGCCTGTACGCGCAGTGTGCACAGATTATCAGGTGGCTGCTTCACCACTGGCATTATTTGTTTACACAGTAAACGATTCCTGGCTGCCGGTTTATTTCTCGTTGGGTTGGCTGGTTATTATCAGCGGCGCGCCTTTCCTGGACGCGCAGCAACCGTATCTGTTGTTGCGTTGTGGTCGTTATCGGTGGTGCGTCGGGCAGATGCTGTATCTGCTGGAAATGAGCGTGCTTTATACGATGTGGCTGTTCCTTGTCTGTCTGCTGACACTGGCTGGGCACTGGACGTGGGACTTGCAATGGGATATTGTTTTCCGCTCTCTGGCCAGACAAAGCAGTTTGGGTATAACCTACGGGGTATATTTATATATGCCTGTCCAATTGCAAACGGCTTATACACTGCCTCAGGCTTTCTGGGGAACGTTCTGTTTAACAGCTTGCCTGTATTGTTTTCTGGGAATGTTTGTGTTTCTGTTGAATCTGCTTACAGGTGGGCATTGGGGTGTTTATGTGGCCGGAGGTTTTGTTATGATGGGACTGACGGCGAATGTTTCCCTGCTCCCCTTTTGGACTTACTATCTTTCGCCGTTTGCGCTGGCAAACCTGAATATGCTGGACCCATACGGTACGTCGGTGCTGCCATCGCTTACCTATGCAAATACATTCTTTCTTGCCGGTTTGTTTTTCATGGCGGCAGGCTCTCTGCTGGCAATGCGGGGACGCCCTATCCGCTTTGCCGCTGCATAGTAGGAGGGGTATTGTGACCTATATTGAATGTGCTCATCTGTGCAAATCCTTCGGAAACCAGCCAGTGTTGAAAGATGTTTCGTTTCGCTTTGAAGGAGGGCATATCTACGGCATTGTTGGTAGAAATGGATCCGGGAAGACGGTTCTGTTAAAGCTGTTGTGCGGGTTTTTACCGGCGGATTCCGGGAGCATTGTCATCAACGGGCATCCGATCCGCAAGGATGCCAACATGCCTGAAAACATCGGCGCGATTATTGAGACACCCGGCTTTCTGGAGCAGTACAGCGGAGCGAAAAATCTGGAATTTCTGGCGAGGGTTGGGGGCATCATCGGGAAGGATCAAGTGTATGCCGCGATGGAACAGGCGGGGTTAAATCCGCACCTGCGTAGACATGTGAGGGCTTATTCGCTGGGAATGCGTCAGAGGCTGGGGATTGCACAGGCGGTGATGGAGAATCCGGACATTTTACTGTTGGACGAGCCAATGAACAGTCTGGATACACAGGGGGTGGAGCAGGTGCGGAATTTGTTGCTGACCAAGAAGGCGCAAGGGAAACTGATCCTGCTTTGCACACACGTGCGGGAGGATGTGGAACTGCTCTGCGACGAGGTATACCGAATCCAGGAGGGTATCCTTCTGCGGGAAGAAGTCGTTCCTCCCGCAGTATCGAAGGCTTAGGCAATATATCGTGCGATACATACCGCCCCTTCCGGAAACCCCGGCGAGCGAGTCCTCAAAAAACGCCGCACGCCATGGCTTTATGAAGGAATTCCGATAAAAACAAGGCCCCCGGATCAATCGGCAGAGCCTTGCCGCCGACTGATCCGGGAGTAAAAAGTGTGGGCGATCCGACTTACTCCCGCACGGGGATCCATACGGTCATTTCACCCTCGCCACGATTGCCCCATTGGCTGTAAGGCGCCAGCGTAAGCGTGACGGGCGTATATACGGGTTCCGCCCCGCTGTAAAGGCGGCCGTCGAACGCGGCGGTTTCCAGCCGGTAGCCTTTCACCTGTAAAAGGGTCATGGGGTCGGACAGCCAATCCGCCTTCACAGGCACAAAATCCGTATGGGCGTCCAGCCGGAGCGCGCTTAGCGGCGCGCCGTTGTCTTTTTCCTCCAGACAATATACGGTTGCGCCGCACATCACACAGGCTTTGCCCGCGCAGGCCGCCACGGCGGGATGCGCCCGGACTACGCGGGTACGGGGGACAAGGGTAAACCGGTACTGCGCGCTCTCCCCGGTATGGGCAAACACAAGGTACCCTTCCTGCCGCGCGCCTGTTTCCGCCGCTGCGTCATACCCTTCCGGGATGCGGATCAGCACCCGGCGGAACGGGCCGGTCAGCCGCAGCGTACAGGTATCGCTTTCGACTTCCAGCCGCCCGGAAAAATGTTCCGTTTCAAAATGGCTGGCGATGGGGGAGAGAACGAAGAAATCGTCTCCTTCCATGGCATACAGGGAGCCGCCGAGGGAGCTGAGCGTGCGGGCAAGGTTAGGCGGGCAGCAGGCGACGCCATCGACTCTTGGCAACGTTTCTCCTTCGCCCTGCGTATCGGCGGGGCCGGTCGGCTCGCTTGCGATTCCGAACCATTGCTGGCGCACAGGCTTTACGTGGGACAGCGTCGGGTTGGCATGCACGGCAGCCGGGATTACGGAAAGCGGGTTGACATAGAAAAAATGCGTTCCGTCCTGCCCGATGCCGGAGAGCACCGTGTTGTACAGCGCGCGTTCCCATACGTCGAAGGCGGAAGCCTCCCCGGTCATAAGCCACATCCGCCTGGAAAACAGCATCAGGCCGATGGATGCGCAGGTTTCGGCATACATGCTGTCGTTGGGCAGGTCATAGTCCGTGGTAAAACGCTCGCCCAGTTTGGCGGAGCCGATGCCCCCGGTTACATACATCTGCCGTTCCACGGTATCGCGGTACAGGGCGCGGCAGGCGGCCGCCATCTCCCCGTCGCCCTCCCGCACCGCCAGATCGGCCATGGCGCAGTACAGGTACATCGCGCGCACGGCGTGCCCTGTGGCGACGCGCTGCTGCGCAACCGGCTGGTGAGCCAGAAAATAATCCGGGCCGAATTCCGCCATTTCGGGAAAGATATACCGGTGACCGGGCCGTTTGCGTTCCTGTTCAAACAGATTTTCGCCCCGGCCCCGTTCGGTTAAAAAGTACCGGGCCAGCCGCAGGTAGCGTTTTTCATGGGTTGCGTCATACAGCCGGATCAGCGCCAGCTCCACCTCCGGATGCCCCGGATAGCCACGGCGTTTGCCCTCGCCAAAAACGCTGTCCACATAATCCGCCATGCGGCAGGCGATATCCAGCACGGCGCGCTTGCCCGTCGCCTGCCAGTAGGCGACCGCTGCCTCAAAAAGATGCCCGGCGGTATACAGCTCGTGCCCTTCCATCAGGTTGGTAAAGCGTTTGCCCGGCTCCTGCACGGTAAAGTAGGTGTTCAGGTATCCGTCCGGCTGCTGGGCCTGCCCCATCAGGTCAATCGCGCTGTCGGCAGCCGCTTCCAGCGTGCTGTCCGGCGCGGTCGCAAGGCAATAGCCCACGGCTTCCAGCCATTTATACAGATCCGTATCCAGAAAGACGACCCCTTCGTAAAGCCTGTGGGACAGTCCGGCCGCGATACGGAAGTTTTCGATGCAGTGGCTTTTTACCGCGCCGGGCACCTGATCGTTCAGCATTTTCCATTGGTAGGGCAGTACGACCGTGCGTACCAGCCGCTGTTCCCGCATCCACAGTGTGTCGTCGATCCGTACCTTCTCAAGCGGAATAAAACTGCGCATACCCATGCTTCCTCCAAAAATTCAGGCGGTTCAGCCTTTGATGCCCCCCAGGGCGATTCCTTCCACGAAATACCGGTTTCCGACGAAGAAGAAAACCAGACACGGCGTAGCTACGATCAGCGCCAGAGCCAGCACCTGCTCATAATTGGGCACTTTCAGCCCGTTTACGATGTACAGGCCCAGGGGCAGGGTGTATTCATCCTGCGATTTCAGGTAGATCATGGTGTAGAAGAACTCGTTCCAGCAGTTGATGAAGCTGAACAGCCCCACCACGATCATGGCCGGACGGATCAGCGGCAGCATGATGGAGGAATAGATGCGCAGATACCCAGCCCCGTCGATACGCGCGGCCTCGTCCATTTCCATGGGAATGGTCAGGAAGAACTGCCGCAGGAGGAATACAAAGTAGGCGTTGCCGCCCGCACAGAAGAAAGCGGGCAGGATCAGCGCGGCCTTGTTGGCCAGCCCCATGGACGCATACAGGCTGTACTGCGGCAAAAGCGTTACGGCGCTGGGGAGCATCATGGTGCTGATAACCAGCGTAAACCACATCCCCCGAAGCGGAAACCGGAGCCGCGCGAAGGCATAGCCCGCAAAACTGGTGGTAATCAGCGTGCCCAGCACGTAGGGAACGGCGATGGAAACGCTGTTGTACAGCTGGCGCATAAAATCAATGCGCGCCAGCGCCTTGGAGAAGTTTTCCACGTGAAAGGCGGTCGGAAAGTATACGGGCGGGCGGTGCAGCAATTCCTGATTGCTGACCAGCGCGCTGCGCACCAGCCAATACAGGGGAAAGGCAAAGACCACCGCCAGACTGAAAGCCAGAAAAACCAGCAGAATGTGAATCAGTTTTCTGCGGGTAACGTCCTGCCTGATGCTCCGCGTTTTTCTCATCCCCGACGCCTCCTGCCCGCGGAATCCCGGTCATCGCGGCCAAGCGCCCCCTGAAAGTGGAAAAGCACGCCGGTGATCGCCACGATGATTAAAAATACCAGCCAGGCCTCGGCGGAAGCCAGCCCCCGCTGATCCGCCTGGATGAAGGAATGGTCGTAAATCATTACGTTAATAAAATAGGTAAGCCGGTTGGGCGCGCCGTTGCGGGAGAAGGCGACGCTTTGCGTGTAAACCTGCACGGAGGTCATTACGCACATAATCAGCTGAAAAAACAGCACCGGCTTAATAGTGGGATAGGTCACTTTCGCAAATTTGTGCCAGGCGTTGCCCCCGTCGATGGATACCGCTTCCAGTTGGTCCAGCGGAACATCTTGCAACGTTGCCAGCAGTACCACGATGGTGCCTCCGCACGTCCACAGGCTCATAGTGAACAGGGTGATAAAAATGGATTCCGTATTTAAGAAATCAACGGTGGAAAACCCCGACGTAATCAGCCACCAGTTGATTAACCCGCCTTTGGCCTGATTTTGCACCAGCATTTTCCACAGGATCGCCACGGACAGCGTAGGCATGACCGACGGCAGAAAAAATACGCCGCGCAGAAGGTTGCGGCCGTGAAAACGTCGGTTCAGCATCAACGCGACCAACAGACAGAACAGAATAACCAGCACGACGTTCACGCCCGTATAAAACAGGGTGACTTCGATTGCCTTGGGAAATTCCGAGGCGGGGTTGGTCAGCGCGTAACGGTAGTTTTCCAGCCCCAGCCACTCCATTTTTCCGTTGGAAGCGACCCGGTTGAAGCTGTAATACAGGCTGGCCAGCATGGGGTACAGGGTAAGGATCAGCACGCCCAGGATGGCGGGAGAAGCAAAGGCATATCCGGCCAGCGCTTCCTTGACCGAACCACGCAGATGAAACCCGGATGACTTTTGAGGGCGCGGCAATGGAGAATCCTCCTTCCGGCGATAAGCTGCCGCGGAAGCCGTACGGCCCCCGCGGCAGCCATGGATGGGACAGCGGATTTTTACTTGGAGGTGAAAGCGTCTTTGATGCCGGGCATGCACTTGGCAAAGGCCTCTGCGACGGTTTCGTTGCCCATCAGCGCGTTGTCAATTTCCTTTTCGTACAGGGTGCTCATGTCCTGATACTTCAGCACATAGTAAGCGGGCCACTGCGCGATGGAGCCTTCGGTGTTGGAATAGCTCAGGATGGTTTCCTTCGCGCCGAAAGGCAGCTTGTCGGCCCACTGGGAGATCAGGCTTTCGTCGGTATACCAGTTTGCCTGGTTGGGCAGCCACGCGCCGGACTGCAGCAGAGGCAGGTTCTTGGCGGGATCAACCATGTAAGCGTAGAACTTTTTAGCCTCGTCGATATGCTTGGAGGTGTTGTAGACCACCATCGGCGCGCCGCAGTTCATGGTGACGGCCTTTTCCATCTTGGGCAGCACGCCGACGCCGATGTGATCGTCGGGGGTGATGTTGGCCAGGTCCCAGGAGCCGTTGGTGAACATGGCGAAACCGCCGTTAATCGCGTCGCGTACGCTGCCGATGTCGCTGGCCCAGTTATACAGTGCCTGCGGGGCAACGTGATCCACGTGCATCAGGTCTACCAGTTTTTGCAGGCCCTGCGCGGACTTGTCGGAATCCCACAGGAAATCCTTGCCGTCGGCGCTGACGACGCCGCCGTTATTGGCGTACATCGCCCAGAACTGATGGAACTCCCTCAGGCAGTTAAAGCCCAGGCCGTATTCCATAATTTTGGTGGGATCGAAACCTTCCTCGGTAGCGTTTTTACCGTTCGCGTCCACGGTCAGCTTTTTGGCGGTATTAACGAAGGTATCCCAGTCCCACGCGTCCTTCACGTCCGAAGGCGGATAGGCCAGATTGGCCTGGTCAAACTTGTCCTTGTTGTAGTACAACACCACCAGCTGGTTGGAAAGACCTACGCCGATTACTTTGCCGTCCGCGTTGCGGATGGTGACGGCGCTCAGCTTTTCGGGGATGGCGCCGGAGGCGATCAGGTCGCTGATGTCGGCCAGAATCCCCATTTTGTCGTATTTCATGATGTCGGATTCGCCCATGTAGCTTACGTCGGGCAGCTGGTTGGACGCCATGCGCGTTTGAATATAACTGTCAAACGTGCCGTCCGCGGGCAGGGCCTGCGCGTTAATCTTAACGCCGGGGTTGGCGTCTTCATACGCTTTGCAGGCAGCGGTAAGCAGCTGGGTCTGCACGTCGTCGGCCCAATACAGGAAATCCAGGGTGACAGTTTCCTCTGCGAAGGCGGCGGGAACGAGGGCAATGAGCATCATCAGCACGATAACCAGAGCAGTAAACCGTTTCATTTGTACTTCTCTCCTTTTTTTATTGCATTGACGCCGAACAGCCGCCGACATCAAAACGCTCATATGAACCGGTTAATATATTTTTTAAATTCCAAAGCGTATTTCTATTCTAGCAAAGGAACAGAAATAGTAAAACACGATAAAAAGCCATATTGTGATGCCACAAGCGAATATTAATGATTTTTCTATTTAAATCTTATAAAAACAGATAATATCTCTGTTTTTCGATGATATACGAAAATATGAACCGTTTCAATTATTTAAACGGTCAGGTCGGCGACGGACTGGCGGCAGACCAGTTGACAGGGGATATAGGTGCTCTCCGGCACCGGCTTGCCCTCCAAAAGGTTCAGCATGGTTTCGGCGGTCGTATAACCGATCTCGAACAACGGAATTGCCACCGAGGTTAACGGCGGTTCGTGGCTTGGCGCGCATTCCCGGTTGTCGAACCCGACCACGGACAGATCCCGGCCCACGACAAGCCCTTTTTCACGGGCGAGGCGGTACACGCCGTCCGCCATCAGGTCGTTCATGCAGAAAAATGCGCGTAACCCTTTATCGAACAGGGCGGAACAGGCTTCATAGCCGGAATCCTCCAGCCAGTTGCCTTCGGTAAACCACTCCGGATTGTAGGGAATACCCGCCTCAAATAAGGCCCGCTGATAACCGCGCAGCCGCTGCTGGGTTGAGGAGCTGTTCAGGCTGCCGCCGATCAGCCCGATGCTGCGGTGTCCTGCCTGTATAAAATGCCGGGTCGCCATATAGCCGGCGTTTTCGTCGTCAAACATGACGAACGGGATGCTTTTCGGCTGGGTAAAACAATAAGCGGCGACTACCGGCAGCCCCTTCGCCGCCGGCAGGGCCTGAAGAAGTCTCGGCTGGCAGCCCACATACAGGATGCCGTCCACCTGCTTGGCGCGCATCAGCAGAATGTTATGTTCCAACAGCGCGCGGTATTCCGGGTTTTCCTTGAAGCCGCTGCCGTATTTACGGTGGATGCGCAGGTTGTGCAGGATGGAATCGTACTGGCGATCCTCCAGGCAGGCGTAAATTCCGTCCACAATGCCGGGCGTGTTAAACACGGTCAGGTCTTCGGCGATAATACCGAGGCTGTGTGTGGTATGGTATTTCAGGTTTTTTGCATGCATGTTGGGGATATAGCCCAGATTTTCCACAATCCTCCGCACCTTCAGCGTCGTGTCCGGGCTGGCGCCGGGCTTTCCGTTGAGGATATTGGATACGGTTGCCACCGATACACCCGCCTGACTGGCGATTTCCCGGATGGTCGCCATTCCCGCCGCCCCCTTGAACCTTAATAACAATACGATACCACAAAAAGAAAACAAGTTCAATCAAAATGAAAAATGTGATAAAAACCGATAAAATAAAGGATGTTAAACGGTTAATTTACAAGCTTGCACGCCCGCCAAAACCGGGAGATACGAATGGTAACTTGAAGGCTTTGGCTATCCGATCCCACCTGAAAACACAGGTTTAACAGGTTGAGGGACGGCTCCGCTATGGCATGCGGTTCCGCCCCTGTAGAGTGCATCAAGTTTAGTCCTTTGTATGGGTTGCAGTGTGGCTTCGATCTTAGCCTTATCACGCAGCGGAAATCCACGAGATGTGCGGCCGCTTAGATCGCGACTCCTTCGAACTGGCTGTTATACAACTGCGCGTAGAACCCGTTCCGGGCCAGCAGCGCGTCGTGCGTGCCCTTTTCCACAATCTGTCCGTTCCGCATTACCAGAATCACATCCGCTTCCTGGATGGTGGAGAGGCGGTGGGCGACGATAAAGCTGGTGCGGCCCCGCATCATCGTGGCGAATGCCTTTTGAATGCGGATTTCCGTACGCGTGTCGATGCTGGAGGTGGCCTCGTCCAATATCAGCATGGGCGGCAGGCACAGCATCACCCGTGCGATGCACAGCAGCTGCTTTTGCCCCTGGCTGATGCTGTCGCCATCCTCGCCGATCACGGTGTCGTACCCCTGCGGCAGGCGGCTGATGAAGCCGTGGGCGTGGGCGGCTTTCGCGGCCGCGATCACTTCGTCGCGGGTGGCGTCCGGCTTGCCGTAGGCGATATTATCGTGCACGGTGCCGCTTCTCAGCCACGTATCCTGCAGCACCATACCGTAGCTCTGCCGCAGGCTCCTGCGGGTGATCTGCCGGATGTCCGTGCCGGATACGGCGATGCTGCCGCCGTTTACATCGTAAAAACGCATCAGCAGGTTGATGAGCGTCGTTTTGCCGCAGCCGGTGGGGCCCACGATGGCCACGCGCTGGCCCGGTTGCACGTTCAGCGAGAAATCGCGGATCAGTTCTTTTTCCGGCACATACTGAAAGCGCACATCCTGAAGGGTTACGCTGCCGTCCACCGTCTCCGGCCGAAGCGTGAGGGCGGTTTCCGCGTCCGGCACCTGATCCTCCGCGTCCAGAAAGTCAAACACCCGCGCGGCGCAGGACAGGGCGTTTTGCATCTCGGTCACCACGCCGGTAATTTCGTTAAACGGTTTGGCAAACTGCGTCGCGTACGTAAGCAGGCAGCTTAATTCCCCAACGGTTACGCCGCCGCTGATGGCCGCCAGCGCACCAGCCAGCGCTACCCCCGCGTAAACGACGTTGTTGATAAACCGGGTCGAAGGGTTGACAATGCTGGAGTAGAAAATGGCTTTCAGGCTGGCGCGGCTCAGGCGTTGGTTGGTTTCGTCAAAATCCGCAAGGTTGGCCTGCTCGTGGCCGAAGGCCTGCACCACGCGCACACCTTCGATCCGTTCGTTTATCAGCGCGGTCTGGCTGCCGCGCGCGGCTGTCTGCTCGTTAAAATAACGATAGGTCCTGCGGGCGATAAACGCGGCGGCGGCAAGGCTTAACGGCGTTACGCAGCAAACGATCAGCGCGATGGGCAGGTTGACCGAGATCATGAACGCAAGGGTACCCAGAATCGTCAACACGCCGGAGAAAAACTGAGTAAAGCCCATCAGCAGCCCGTCCGAAAACAGGTCCACGTCGGCGACGACCCGGCTTAACAGGTCGCCCGCGGGATGGGAGTCCAGATAGGACAGCGGCAACAGCTGGATTTTGCGGATGGCCGCGTCCCGCAGGCCCCGGCTGACGGAGTAGGTGATGCGGTTGTTGCACACGCCGGACAGCCATTGCCCCAACGCGGAAATGCCCACAAGCGCCGCGATCTGGAGCAGCACCGCCCATACTCCGGGAAAATCCACCCGCCCCGCGCCGATCATCGCGTCGATGGCCCGGCCCGCCAGAATGGGAATCCCCAGTTGCCCAGCCACGGACACCGCCGAAGCGAGAATGCTTAGAAGAATATAGAACCGGTGGGGGGCCGTAAGCCGCAGCACGCGGGAGAACGTGGTGTTCTGCCCGGGGTGCTTAACGGAGAAACTCGACTTTTTCATGCGGACACCTCCGGTTTCTGGAACTGGCTGTTATAAATATCCCGGTAAACCGGGCAGGTTTCCAGCAGGGTTTCATGCTTACCCACACCCACCAGCCGCCCCTCGTCCAGCACGAGAATCTGGTCGGCGTGCATCAGGCTGTTGGCGCGCTGGCTTACGATAAACAGGGTCGTGTCGCCGGGCAGGGCGGCCAGCGCTTTGCGCAGCGCCGCGTCGGTGGCGTAGTCCAGCGCGCTTGCGGAATCGTCCAGAATCAGGATGGCGGGCCTGGATACGAGCGAACGGGCGATGGACAGGCGCTGTTTCTGCCCGCCGGAAAAGTTGCGCCCGCTCTGCTCCACCGGTTCGTTCAGCCCCAACGGTTTGCCGCGCACAATCTCCGCGGCCTGCGCGGTGGTCAGCGCCTGCCACAGGTCCTCGTCCGTGGCGTTGGGGTTGCCCCAGGTCAGGTTGTCGCGGATGGTGCCGGAAAACAGCTGGGCTTTCTGCATTACGGTGCTGACCGCGGTTCGCAGGCTTTGGCGGTCGTAGGTGCGGATATCCTTGCCAAACAGCAGCACGGAGCCGGATGTGGCGTCGTAATACCGGGGCAGAAGGCTGACCAGGCTGGTCTTGCCGCTGCCGGTACCGCCGATCACCCCGACGGTCTGCCCTTTTTGCACGGTAAAGCTGATATCCGACAGGCTTTCCTCGCCGCTGCCGTAACGCAGGCCCACGTGCCGGAACTCCACGGCGTTTTCGCCCGCCGCGGGAGTAAGCCGGGTTTCGCCGTAGCGCATGGCGGGTTGCAGGGCCAGCACGCCGTTGATGCGCTCGGTGCAGGCGGCCGCCCGCGTAAGCTGTACGATCAGGTTGGCCAGCTTCACCAGTTCCAGCAGAATCTGGCTCATGTAGTTCACCAGCGCCACCACGTCGCCCGCCGCCAGCGCGCCCGCGTTGATTTGCAGGGCTCCGGTGCGGAGCACCGCGAGGATGCCGACGTTGATAATGGCGAACGTAAGCGGATTCAGCAGCGCCGAAACGCGCCCTACGGCAATCTGGCTGCGGGCCAGCTCGCCGTCTGCCGAAACAAAGCGTTCCGTTTCGTCCTCCTCGCGGCCAAAGGCGCGCACCACGCGCACGCCGGTCAGGTTCTCCCGCGTGATGCCGGTAATCTGATCCAGCTTCGCCTGCACGCCGCGATACCGCGGGATGGTTGTGCGCATGATGAAGTAGACTACGGCGGACAGCACCGGCAGGATCACCACGAAGATCCACGCGGTTTTTACGTCGATGGTAAACGCCATAAGGATCGCGCCGAACACGATTACCGGGGAGCGCAAGAACAGGCGCAAAAACATGTTCAGCCCGTTTTGCAGCTGGTTTACATCGCTGGTCATGCGGGTAATCAGGGTGCCGGTGCCCACGCTGTCCGCCTCGGCAAAGCCCAGCGACTGGATTTTTTCAAACAGCGCGTGGCGCACCTCCGCGCTTGCTTCCACGGCGGCTTTGGCCGCAAAATACTGCGCGGTCACACTGCACGCAAGCCCGATGACCCCCAGCAGCAGCAGCAGCCCGCACTGCGCCAGAATATACCGGCTGTCCCGCCCTGCGATGCCCTGATTGATGATGTTCGCTGTCACAAGCGGCACCAGCAGGTCAAATACCGCCTCCAGCATTTTAAACAGCGGGGCCAGCAGGCTTTCCCGCTTGTGGCGCTCCAGAAATTTGAGCATCTGTTTCATGGCGTTCTCTCGCTTTCGCATGGCTTGCCGCAGGAAGGAACCCGCGTGTTTACAACCTCGCCTTTTTCCATCCTCACCCTTGTATTGTACGACAAAACAAGGTATAGTCAATTCATAACTTCGCTATATCCGTTCAACGAAAAACATTGAGGTGGCCGGATGGAACTTTTGCAGTTACGGGATTTTCGGGCGGTGGTGGAAACGGGAAGTATCAACGGCGCGGCAAAAAAGCTCGGCCTGACCCAACCACCGGTAAGCATGCAGATTCGCCTGCTGGAACAGGAGTTGGGCTGTACGCTGTTTGAACGCGGCAGCCGGAAGATTCGCCTGACCGAGGAAGGACGAACCCTGTACGAGCATGCCGTGCGCATCCTGAATATGGCGGAAAGCGCGGCGGCGGCGGTGACGGACTGCCATACCGCCGCGGGGGGCACGCTGCGCATCGGGGTGGTCAGCAGCCTCGCCGAGCTGGCCGCGCACCGCTGGTTTACGGGGTTCGCGCAGGAGCATCCGCAGGTGAACTACGAGCTGGCGGAAGGAAGCACCTATGATATACTGGAAAAGCTGAAAAACCGGGAAATCGACGTGGGGCTGGTGCGGCAGCCGTTCTCCGCGCGCGGCGTGGATACTGTTTCGCTGGAGCCGGAAGATTTGCTGGCGATCGGCACGGATCGGTACCTGGCGGCGCTGCCGGAAAAAGTGACGCTCAAACAGCTAGCGGAGCTTCCGCTGATCCTGTACCGCCGCTGGCTGGAGGTGCTCGACCGGGCGTTTGCCGCGAAAGGGTATCAGCCGCGGGTGCTGTGTGTGGCGGACGATGCGCGCACCTGCGTTTCGTGGGCGGGCGCGGGGTTGGGGGTGGCGGTCGCGCCGATGGATATTTGCCACAGCCCCCTGCCCGAAGGGCTGTGCCTGCGCGCCATCCGGGGGCTGGCTCCCATGGCGCAGACGACGCTGGCCGTTAACGAGGGCGGCTGCGACACCGCGGCGGGGCGCGCGTTCGTGGCTTATTTCCGACAGAACTGCGGGCTGTAACGTCGCGCGGGAACATATGGCAACCGGCGCGGGTGGCAGGCTGGATTGGTTGAACGCGCAACAAAAACAAACCTGACAGCCAGTTGGCAGCTTTACTGTGGTATCCTTATGTTACATCGGAAGGAAGAATCGTGCTGCGACTGTGTTGACCGTTGGGCCGCAACATCATCCGACTGGGAAGGGAGGCCGATCCGTGCATACCGTGCAGGCAAAATCCATATTATCCGCGCAAAACGGTATGAACCTTTACCGGGGATGCACCCATGGGTGTATCTACTGCGACTCCCGCAGCGAATGTTACGGCTTTACTCATGATTTTGAGGATGTGGAAATTAAACAGAACGCGCCGGAACTGCTGGAAGCGGCCCTGCGCCGCAAACGCGCCCGCTGCATGATCGGTACCGGGTCGATGTGCGACCCCTACCTGCCGCTGGAGAAAACGGAACGGCTCACCCGACGCTGTCTGGAGATCATCGAACGGTACGGTTTCGGCGCGACGGTGCTGACCAAGTCCGACCTGGTGCTGCGGGACATTGAGCTGTTCCAGAGCATCCAGCGCAAGGCGAAATGCGTTGTGCAAATGACGCTGACCACCTGCGACGAGGCCCTGTGCCGGATTGTAGAACCCAATGTGGTCACCACCCGCCGCCGCGTGGAAGCCCTGCTGGAACTGCAAAAGGCGGGCATCCCCACGGTGGCATGGCTTACGCCCCTCCTGCCGTTTATTAACGATACGGAAGCCAACGTGCGCGGGTTGCTGGCATACTGCGCCGAGGCCGGCGTGAAAGGCATCCTCACCTTCGGCGCGGGTATGACTCTGCGAAACGGGGACCGGGAGTTTTACTACCAGAAGCTGGACGAACATTTTCCCGGGTTGAAGCAGCGCTACATCCAAACCTACGGAAATGCCTACGAGCTGCAAAGCCCGGACGCGCCGAGGCTGCACGGCCTGATGCGGGATTTCTGCGCGGAGCGGGGCATTCTTTTCGGCGCGGATACGGTGTTTGAATACCTGTCGACACTGGAACC
>JAEWYP010000063.1 GCA_023395615.1 Bacillota bacterium | reverse complement strand
GCGACCATATCGACATGGAGATCAAGCTGATTACCCCGATCGCCATCGAGCCGGGCCTGCGCTTCGCTATCCGCGAGGGCGGCCGCACGGTTGGTTCCGGCGTTGTCGCCAAGGTGCTGGAGTAAGCGAATCGCTTCACTCATCGGTTTGTGTGGCACTCTGCCGCATTGCCCCTGACGTCGCCCTTTCCCACCGGAAAGGGCGCGTCGCGGGTAGAACCGGATGTTAATACCGCCCTGGCAAACGCGTAAGCGGTTGCCCGTAGGCTTGAATACCCCACAGTAGGAGGTGGCGGACATGGCGAGCGTTGCCCGCAGCAAGGTCATGCTGGCTTGCACCGAGTGCAAACAGCGCAATTACAACTCCATGAAGAACAAGAAAAACACCCCCGATCGCATCGAGCTGAACAAATACTGCCGTTTCTGCAAAAAGCACACGCTTCATCGCGAAACGAAGTAACTAGCACGACGAGAAGGAGTGAATGACATGGCTGACGAGAAAAAGGCTGTGCCCGTTAAAGCGAAGAAGCCGAACTTCTTCGTACGTTTTGGCCGCGGTTTCGTAAACTTCTTCGTGAAGATCGGCGTCGCGTTCAAAAACATGTGGCACGAGCTGAAAAAGGTCACTTGGCCCACGAAGGACAAGCTGATCAATTACACCATCATCGTCGTGCTGATGATGATCTTCCTGATGGTAATCATCGGCTTGCTGGACATGGGTGCTTCCGCGTTGGTTAACCTGATCATGTCCTCCAAGGCATAAAGGAGATCGCAATGGCCGAGAAAAGCAAGGAGCCCTGCTGGTATGTCGTACATACCTATTCGGGCTATGAAAACAAGGTTAAGGATAATATCGAGAAATCTGTCGAAAACAACGGCATGCAGGATTTGATTCTCGATGTCCGCGTCCCCGTTGAGGACGTTGTGGAGATCAAAAACAATCGCCGTGTAAAAAGCCAGCGCAAAGTATACCCCGGTTATGTGCTTGTGCATATGATAGAGACCAGCGAAAGCTGGTATCTGGTGCGCAACACGCGCGGGGTGACCGGCTTTGTCGGCCCCGACAGTAAACCCGTCGCCTTAACACCCGAAGAGGTAGATATGATGCTCTCCACACAGGTCAACAGCGTGGAGTTCGGCATTGCCATCGGCGAAGAGGTTCGCATCCTTTCCGGGCCGTTGGAAAACTTTACAGGCGTGGTGGAAGACGTGGACACCGTGCGCCAGAAACTGACCGTAAAGGTTAAGATGTTTCTGGGTCGCGAAATGCCTGTGGAAGTCGACCTGCAAGACGTGGTCAAAGTCTGAGCTTCTCCCCTGCCGACAGGGCCGGGCAAGCTCTCCGCAGGTATTCTGCGGGAAATCCCTTCGTTGTCCAAAGCGTTTATCGCTTTCAGGGCATTCTCTTTAGGCGGGCAACCGCCGCTACACTCTGCGTCGTCGCGAAGCTTCGGCTCTCGTTCCAGGCGCAGGGTCGTGGGAGGAACGGCAACGTTCCGCATTACCACAGATTGAGGAGGTTCCATTACCATGGCAAAGAAAGTGCAATCCCTTATCAAGCTGCAGGTTCCCGCCGCCAAGGCGACGCCCGCGCCGCCGATCGGCCCCGCGCTGGGTCAGCACGGCGTGAACATTCCGGGTTTCTGCAAAGAGTTCAACGAGCGCACGGCTAAGGAAGCCGGTATGATTATCCCCGTCGTCATCACCGTATATTCCGACCGTACGTTTACCTTCATCACCAAAACGCCGCCCGTTCCCGTTCTGATCAAGAAGGAACTGGGCATCGAACACGCCAGCGGCCGCCCCAACCGTGACAAAGTCGGCATGCTCACCAAAGAGCAGGTGCATAAGATCGCTGAGATCAAACTGCCCGACGAAAACGCCACCGAGATCGCCAGCATCGAGAGCATGGTGCGTGGCACTGCCCGTTCAATGGGCATCACGGTAGAGGAATAACCGCCGGAAAACCCTAAACGTTTGTGGGAGGACATTGTGCCGTTACGACCACAGGGAGGAATTGAACAATGAAACACGGAAAGCATTATGTAGACAGCGTAAAGCTGCTTGATCCCCTGAAGGCTTACGACCCCGAGGAGGCCTGCGACCTCGTTTGCAAAACCAGCAAGGCCAAGTTTGACGAGACCGTTGAAATCTCCTGCCGTCTGGGCGTAGACCCCCGCCATGCGGACCAGCAGGTTCGCGGCGCCGTCGTACTGCCCCATGGCACCGGCCGCGTGATCCGCGTGCTGGCGATTACCAAGGGCGACAAGGTGAAAGAAGCCGAGGCTGCGGGCGCGGATTTCGTCGGCGGCGAAGAAATGGTGCAGAAGATCCAGACCGAGAACTGGTTCGGTTACGACGTAATCGTCGCTACTCCGGATATGATGGGTATCATCGGCCGTATCGGCCGTGTGCTGGGCCCCAAAGGCCTGATGCCGAACCCGAAGTCCGGCACGGTTACGATGGATCTGACGAAAGCCATCAACGATATCAAAGCCGGTAAGGTAGAGTATCGCGTGGACAAAACCGCTATTATCCACTGCCCCGTCGGCAAAGCCTCTTTCGGCCCTGAAAAGCTGGGCGAAAACCTGAAGGCGCTGATGGATGCTATTAATAAGGCGAAGCCCTCTACCGCGAAGGGCATCTACGTCCGCTCGCTTTATATCAGCTCCACCATGGGCCCGTCCATCAAGCTGAACCCGATGAAGTTCTAAGTCTGCACGGCGTTATCGCGCCGTGGCAGTCCGATATGAAAAGAATCCGTGTATTCCGTAAGGAGCACGGATTCTTTTTATATCTATCCGGAATGTTCTGCTGCATAACACTGCCGGCAATTTCGACGCAGAAAGCGATCCGGAAGCGTATTCGCCCTCGCCTGCAGTCCGTTTTCAGGGCGTCTATTCTTCCTCCGTAATGGTTCCATCCGCCTGCAACTTCACAATTCCGGTGGTCAGAAAACTCTCCGGCAGGTTTTGATACCCTTCATATGTTTTTGTATAGCGAAGCAGTTTCCATATTGCCTGCATCCCATCCTTATCCGTAACAGGATAGGGCTGATAACTCCCGCTGGTCTGTGTAAGGCAGGGGAGAACGGTCAGGCTGCGCAATACTGCGCCTGTCTCTGTTTTTTCATATTGCAGCTGAAAAATACCAGTAGAGGGGTCCACGTCGCTCATGGTCGCAAACACGAAATTCCCGGTGCTGAAGAGGACCGGTTTCCCGTGATAAAACTGGATTGGTTGCAACACATGCGGATGATGCCCCCACACTACGTCCGCTCCCAGATCGATCACTTCGCGCGCATACTCGGTTTGCCATACGCTGGGCGTAACGAAGGTTTCCCGGCCCCAATGAAGGCTGACAACCACCACATCGCAGCCTTCCGCCCGCAGGGCTTTTATTCTTTCTCCGATGGCTTCCAGCGTTTTGAGTTGCGGATAGCTGAACCCTATGAATCCGAAGCGAATCCCCTTCGCATCCACAATAGCGGTAAGATCAGAGTAGGCCTTACCTCCGCGGATCGCGGTGCCAAAATGCAGGATGTTCGCGCTGTCCAGCGACGTCAGTGTATCATCATACCCCTGCGTACCAAAATCAAAGCTATGATTATTGACCGTATTTACAATCTCCACGCCGCCCTGCGCAAGCACCTCCGCGTTTTCCGGCGGCGCAATCATCGGATACAGAATATCGATCGGTTTTGTACTTTCGGTCAGACATACCTCCAGGTTTGCCGCGGTCAGATCATCGGTTTTCAGTATTTCGCTCACCTGCGCGAAAGGCCATGCCTTACCCTTCTCGGTAATTACGCTGGTCAGGCTGGACGCTTTCTTTCGCACTCGATAGGCATCCCCGATGCTGCAATCGCCAAGCAGTGAAAGGGTTGCCGTCGTATCACCTGAAGGGTCCGCACGAAAATCCTCATCCTCTTTACTTTCCGGAGCAGGCGTTTCCGATACGCTTGCTTCTTCCGTTGGTTCAGCAGAAGCCTGTATCGCATTTTGATCGGTTTTCTCTTTGCTAAGCTTATTGATCGGGTCACTGCCTGCCCCCGTCTCCCGGGGTTCCAACGTCGCGACTGTCTCCTGGTTCGAGGTCGCTCCGTTTGTCTCTTCCTTTGTTCCGCCAGCATAGCTGATTTGAAAGGGCGCTTTCCTGCTTCCATCCCCGGCGATAATATTCACCCTGCTTAAATCCAGCTGCACAGCAGGGCGAATCCCGATGTCGGTTCTTGTGTAGGCACCGTAGCTCAGGTGCCCGTTATAACCGACGATCTGCAGTTTATACCCCTCCGCCGCTTTTACATTCGCTACCCAGTAGGGAGAAAAGCCGCTCACATCGCGATAGACGCCCCGGCTTACGGCATAAGCCGTCGCTTCCGCCTGGCGGGTGGGGTTCACACCATAACGCGCGGCGCTGAACCCATAATCGGCCCGCAGCATCTGGTCATCCGAGAGCAAAATCAACTTTCCGTACTCTCCGCTGATCAGCGCCTGATCCAAGCCGCTCTTCCCCACCACAGCTGAAAGCATGGTTGTGTTCATCCACCCGCAAAGATCACTCTGGGCAAAATTGCTGATCCGGCGGTATGCGTGCTGTTGAATGATCGTTTGATCCGTTTCAAATATCACTTGTTGCTCGTCAATCACATACTCGGTCATCAGCAGGATTTTTTGATCTTCCACTTGCAGCGCGCGCCAGAGCAGCGGCGCTGTTTCTCCCTTTTTTCCCTGCGGGTAAGAACCAAATTGATAATACTGATAGCCTTGCCCCTTGACATATCCCCTCGGCGTTTCTTCTGCCACAGCAGGCAGCAGAAGCAGCATTGAAAAAACCACGGCCAGCAGAAAGGCCGTAATCGCGGCCCGCCTCATCGGGCGGCCTCCGCGCTCGGTTCCGCGGCCAGAAACGGATAGGTTCTGCATTCGTCCGTCTGCGTATAGTTTGTTTTCAGTGCGGCACTGTCCTTATCCAAACGGGCATAGACGGCATTGGCCGCATCACCGGTAACCAGTCGGGGCTGATAATCGTTTCGTTCCGGGTCCCCGGAAATGTTTGCCGGGTAAAGTGTTACTTGTTGTCCAATATACTGCCCGTCATCGGTAAAGCGCAGGGTAACGCGTGGTACCAGACTTTCGTTGGCACGCACGGCGGCGTTCCCTCCAAACAGAAAATTGCCGATGCTGTAGAAAATCGAACGGCTCTGATACTCCTCCATCCCCTGCACCACATGGGGATGATGCCCCACAACAAGGTCCGCGCCGGCATCGATCATCGCATGGGCCACCTTCGCCTGTACATTGCTGTGATAGGTTGCGTATTCCTCGCCAAAGTGCAGAGCGCATATCACAGCGTTTGCGCCCGCTGCCTTCAGCGCCCGCACCTGGGCGGCCATATCGGCCCGTTTATTAAACCCTACGCCCCAGAAGCCGCAAAAGGCGATTTTAATACCGTCTTTCTCATACAGGTAGTAGCTTCCGTTGCCAAAGCTTGCGATTCCTGCCGCGTTCAGGGCTTCCAGCGTCGTTTGCCGACCCTTATTGCCGTAATCGCCGGAGTGATTATTGGCAAGGTTCACCGCCTCCATGCTGCCAAGGGCAAGGATTTGCGTATAATCCGGCTGCCCACGGAAACAGTACCTTTTATTGACCGCTCCATATGGCGTATCTTTCAGGACACCTTCAAAATTGCCAACCGTAAGGTCATCCTGTTCAAAGAAAGTTTTCATTTTTGCCAGAAAGTAGCCGTATCCCTCGCGTTGGGCGTAAGCGACGAACGACTCGTCCGAATAGCGCATCGTCTCTTCGCAGCCCACGGTGCAATCCCCCACGAAAGTCAGCACAATCTGTTTCTCCGCACGAGCCCCGCCGCAAAAAAGCAGAGCTGCCAGCGTACAGAGCAACAGGTTCTTAACCCTTTGCAAACGACTTCTCCTCCTCCACAACCGGATATCGGTTCCGAAGCATGATACCCATAACCGCCAGCAGGGTCAGTGCCACGCCCATCCCAAAATAGAGTGCCAGATTGGAATACGCGGTCTTGTCCAGCGCATATTCACTCCAGGCAAGAAACGCCGTACTGCCTATGAGCACCGTACAGACCCCTGCCGCGGGCCAGGCATGCGGTTTTAATCGGATCAGCCACAGGCTTTCAGCCCAAAGCGCCATTCCGATCCCCAGCAGCTGGTTGACCCGCACAAACCCAAAACGCAGATAGTTATCTTCCCGCAGGCTTTCCAGCAGGATCTGCGTAAGGCCCAGAAACAGCGCAGCTGTCAGCGCGATATCCCCCCGCCTGCCATTGCGCATCCATAACAGAAGACCAATGGCAATCACCAGCGCAGTAAGCGATTCCCAAAAGAAAACGGGGATCACATAATCGCCGTAACAATCCTGAACCGCCAGTGGAAACCATTGCAGCGACTGGTTATCCACATACCCGCCGATACCGTCCAGCGTAAGGCACTCTGCCAGCCGCTCCCCCGCAAGCACAAACAGCGCGGCAGGCGCAGCCCTGTCCAGCAAGGTGGTAAAGGGTTGCCTGTGGCGTTTTGTCCGGCCAAAGAGCCAGGCCGCTGCCAGCAGGCCGGCGATTGACCCAACCAGCGAGTATCCCCCAAGCTGCATTTGCCAGATAAACCGGGGGGAATAATCCACCGACAGAAAGCCAGCCTGAACGGCGCAATACCCGGCACGGGACAGCAGAAGGCAACCGATAACCGCGTAACATAAAAAGAGGAAACCATCCTCCGTGCTGTTTTGATCCTTTTTCCATAACCTGATGAAGATCAGACAGCCGATTCCTCCCGCAAGCGCCACACATATCCCATACGGATAAAACGCAATGCCGAATATCGACCCCAACGCCGTCGGCTCGTTCAATGCCCTTCTCCTCTTTTCCTGTAAACGGCTTATTGCGCAGGTTGTACCAGCGTAGCGAAGTACAGAATATCCCAGATATTGCGCACCTTATGCGTGCTCAGCGCATTGATCTTCTGGTTGTCCATCACCATGGTGGAAGACCCTCCGCCATCCAGGTTATAAGCGTTCTCGCACCCCAGGCTTTGCATCAGCTGCGCCGCCTGATCCAGTGTCAATCCAACGGAGCCGGTGTTTTCCGGTCCCTCCGTCGCCACGCATAAATAGGAAAGCGGCCCTGTCTGCGCGATTATCATCCGCTGTGTTGCATCGCTGGAAACAATATGGTTGTTTTTCGTTACCGACTGTGCCACGCCGTCCACGACCAGCGCGGGTCCGAAACTGAAGGAGTTGACGACAGTTCCGGTAAAGGCCGCGATCTTCTCCGAAGTCGCATCCTGCACGATATGGAAATCACCGTGATCGTCAATCAGCAGCACATCGCTTCCCTCTTTGGGATTATTACGATACAGTTTTCCCTGCCGGACAATGTAACCAACGCTGCAAAAATTGAAATAGTCGCCGTTCATTGCAAATACAGCGTGATAACGCTCCGCCAGCTTCGCCGCAGGAATATCGCGTGTGGAACCAAAGGAACCAGCCATTGCCGTACGCATCTGGGATGCGTCCCTGATCTGGATATGCGCCACCATAATGTTGGTGTCATATTGACGAATCTGCTCGATTTTGACCGTCAGACTGTCATCCTGATAACCGGAGCCATCCGCCAGGTAATGATCCTCCGCCGGTTTGGGCCCGGCGGAATTGTCAATGGGCAACGGCGCCAATACCGTTTCCGCAAAAGCAGCGGACAGCGGAGCCGCGCTGGGCAGCAGAAAAGCAAGTGCCAGAAGCATCCCAAAAAGCAGCAGTGCTCGAAATATGGTTTTCATCGTCTATCCTCCCAAGCCATGCTACACGAAGCGCGAGCGTTTCGTCAAAAGTTTACCATTCAACATCCTTATTGTGAATCCTCCCTTGGAAACTCAGAAAGGAGATGGTTTACAATTGGCATCATTTTGTTACAGCTATACAATAATACCATATATATCCATTTGTAAAGAGGTTGCTGAGAATGTGTTGAAATTGGTCGGAACAGGACCTGTCATGCCATCCTTCGCAGCCTCATTCCTTACGGTGCATTCGTATGGCCGCGACATCAAGTCAGGTCGACAGACAAGCTTCCCAGCTGCGTGCCCATGTCTGCATCGTATCAGAAGAAGGTATTGCATGAATCTGTTTTTGCTTTTTATTGCGCATTATGGTATAATAAATGTTCCGTGTGAGTCTGGGTATTTGACCCGGAAACCACACAAATATGGAAAGGATGTTGGAATGAATTTTACCGATCTGCCGTTGTCCGCCACGCTTATCAAAGCGACGCAGGAGGCGGGCTACGAAGAACCTACGCCCATCCAGTGGCAAACGATCCCGCTGGTGTTGGACGGCAAAGATGTGCTGGGGTGCGCGCAAACCGGCACGGGCAAAACCGCTGCGTTCGCCCTGCCAATTTTACAGCGCCTCGCTGCCGAAAAGCCGGATAGCGAACGTAAACCCCGCGCCCTGATTTTAACGCCGACGCGCGAGCTGGCGATACAGATACAGGAGAACTTTCAATTGTACGGGAAGCACCTGCCGCTTCGTTCCTGTGTGATTTTCGGGGGTGTAAGCCAGTATGGGCAGGTATCGGAGCTGCGGCGGAATCCGCAGATTCTGGTCGCCACGCCGGGCCGTTTGAACGATTTGATCGGCCAGGGATATATCAAGCTGGACCACGTTGGTATCTTTGTACTGGACGAAGCCGACCGGATGCTGGATATGGGTTTTATTCAGGATGTGAAGCGGATTATCGCGCAGTTGCCCGCCAAGAGGCAGACGCTGCTGTTTTCGGCCACCATGCCCTCCGAGGTGGAAACTCTCGCCATGAGCATCCTCAACCAGCCGGAAACGGTGAAGGTGGATCCGGTCAGCAGCACGGTGGACAGTATCCATCAGGTACTGTATATGGTGGATAAGGCGAATAAGAAGTTTCTGCTGGCTGACCTACTGAAAAAACCGGAAGTAGAGAACGCATTGGTTTTCACCCGCACCAAGCACGGCGCGGACCGTGTGGTGAAGGAGCTTGCCGGCATGGGCGTACAGGCCATGGCCATCCATGGCGACAAGAGCCAGAATGCGCGACAGGCGGCAATGGGCAGCTTTAAAAGCGGAGAACTGAAGGTGTTGATCGCTACCGACATTGCCGCGCGCGGTATCGACGTTATCGGCCTGTCCCACGTATTTAATTATGATCTGCCCAATGAACCGGAGGCTTACATCCATCGGATCGGGCGCACAGGCCGCGCAGGGCTGCCCGGAGACGCCATCAGCTTTTGCTGCATTGACGAGATGAAAGACCTGTACGCGATCGAAAAGCTGATCGGCCGCAAGATTCCCCGCGTGGAAAGCGCCTGGCCGATGCAGGTATTTACCGAAACCGTTAAGGCGCCCCGCGCGCCTCGCCCTGCCCGTGTAAAAGACGTGGACAGGCGCGGCAACGCGGTTGTTCCCCGTGCCCAAAGTGCCGATCATCGCACGCCCAGAGCACATACCGCCCCTGCACAGGCACACGCAACCACAGGCAATTCCGCGACACCGCAGCGGACCACACCGACCCGCAAGACCACAGCGGATGTTCATACCGCACCGCAACGTTCTGCCGAACCCCGCCGTACGGCCGCGCCGCAGCGCACCGCAGAACCCCGCAGGCAGGCTGCACCTCAGCGTTCTGCCGAACCCCGCCGCACGGCCGCGCCGCAGCACACGCGGCGGCCGGCCATGGAAAGCGGACCCCGCTCCATGCGCCAGCCCGTTCCTGTACACGCCAATCGCTTTGGCCCCACCCGCTCAGTGGAACGCCCACAGGGGCGCGCGCCGGAGACACAGTTTGCCCCGCAGCGCGAAGAACCGGCGGAACGTGAAAGCGCCGCGCAGCCTGCCCATAAGCGCAAATTTGAATCCCGCTGAGCGGAGGGTTCGCCAGCCGGACAGCCGTCGTTTCAGGCGACATTACACGGCGGTATAGAGTCGATTTCTCTGTAGCTCGACGCAACGCGTATCAACTGCATATCAAAGAGGACGTTCCCGAACCGGGAGCGTCCTCTTATTAAGTTTATATTCGTTACACGGGCGAAGGCAGTTTGATGTTCAGCTCCCCGGCCAGCGCCACCAGTTTGTCCAGCGCCTCCACAATCTGCTCGGGCTTGTGCTCGCTGATGACGCAGAAACGCAGGCGCGCCTTGTTCTTGGGCACCGCGGGATATACCGCGGGCGGAACGAACACACCGCGTTCCCGCAGCTTGTTGGAAAGCAGGAAAGCGTCCTCGTCACTGCCGATCAACACCGGAATGACCGCCGTATGCCCTGCCAGGCAGATATCCAGATGGCGCTTCTTCGCTTCCGCCACAAAGCAGTCGATATTGCGGCGCATATCCGCCATAATTTGCGGGTTATGGCGTAACTGACGCACACTTTCCAGCGCGGCAGCAGCCAGTGGCGGAGAAATCCCGACGCTGAACACGAAGCCGGGCAAGTTGTAACGCAGGTACTCAATCAGCATCCGCGACCCGGCCAGATACCCGCCGCAAGCCCCCATGCCTTTGGAGAGAGTGCCCATCTTGATGTCGATATCCGTCGGCTCCAGCCCGAAAAATTCGTCCACACCACCGCCGGTTTCCCCGATCACGCAGGCACTGTGCGCCTCGTCTACCATCAGGAAACAGCCGTATTTCTTTTTCAGCGCGACGAAAGCGGGGACGTTGGCAATGTCTCCGTCCATGCTGTACGCGCCCTCGATCACGATCAGCACCTTGGCGTAGCGGTTACGTTGCGTACGCAGGATGCTTTCCAACGCCTCCGGGTCGTTGTGCGGGAAGGGTTTGGAGGTGGCGCGGCTGAGGCGACAGCCCTGTTCGATGGAGTTGTGGGCCAGCGCGTCGTACACGATCAGGTCGTTCTTTCCGCAGAAGTTACCCACTACCGTAACGTTGGTGGAGTGTCCGCCCACCAGCACCAGGCAATCTTCCGCGTGCTTCCACTCCGCGATTTCTTTCTCAAGTTCCTCGTGGATTTTCTTTTCGCCCGCCAGCAGGCGGCTTCCGCTGGCGCTCGTGCCGTATTTGTCGATAGCGGCTTTCGCGGCCTCCATCACCTCGGGCCGTCCGCTCATCCCCACATAGTTATAGGAGCCGAAGTTGAGCACCTCGTGCCCTGCCATCAGGCTTTTATCGCGCAACGGCGACTCGTGGCAGACAAAGTAGGGGTTATCTTCCCCCTGTGCACTTAAGGATTCCAGCCGTTTCTGGAAAGCGATACATTCCGGCGCGTCCTCAAAGCGGGTAATGGGCACGATTTCCTCATCTGGTTGGGATTGGTTCTCATACGCTCCCACGCCGTTAAGTTTGCCGTAGATCAGGGCGCTCATATCGTTCACGGTTGTGCAGTGCCCATACTCCTCTACGGGGATGGTTACGCTGAACTGCTCCTCCGCCTTCAGTGCGGCGGAAAGGATCTGCAGGCTGTCCCCGCCCAGTTCGTCAATAAAATTCGCATCATCCGCAAACGAGCCGACCTCCGCGCTTAGTGCTTCGGCAAACAGCACTCGCACCTTGTTCCGGATTTCTTCCATTTGCAGGTCGGTCGGTTTCACTTCGCGGGCGACCACCTCCGGCGCAGGCGGTTCGACAGCCTTCGGGTTCATCCGAAGGTCACGGTAGGCCAGTTTGTTTTCTTCGATCAGCGTTTTCAGCGCCATCCGCTTTACCTTGATGCCGTTTACCAGCGGGAGTTTTTCCGGGGTAACCAGAACGCGGCTGAGGCGTTTCAGCGTTGGCAGTTTTGCGTTCGCGGCGGTAATACGGCGCATCAGGGTTTCCAGCCAGATGTCGTCCCGGTAGTGCTCGCCCACGTTCATCACCAGCGCGATATCTTCATACTGCTGGTGTTTCCCGGGCTTTTTCACTCCCAGTACCGTAAACTGTTCTACACCCTCCAACGCGGAGAACGTGTCCTCCAGTTCATCCGGATATACATTTTCGCCGGATTCGTTGATAATTACGTCTTTGCAGCGGCCTTCCACAAACATGCGGTCGCCTTTTTCCAGCCTGACCACATCTCCGGTAGGATACCATCCGCCTTCCAGCGTATCCGGAGGAAGCAGTTTACCCTCCACCAGCCGGCCGGTATGCAGGCTCTTGCCGCGAATCAGCATTTCACCCCGGCGACCGCGCGCCTCGCCCGGCGTTACGCGGTACTCCACGTTACGTAGCGGCTTGCCGACCGATCCGCTCACGCGTTTGCGCAGGTTCAGCGAGGTTTCCACGCTGGTGATAGCGGTTTCCGTCATGCCGAAACCGCAGACCGTGTAATACCCGAGGGCATTCAACGCCCACAGGTGTTCGCTGGGGGTATGGCTTCCACCTAGAATAATCACTTTCAGCTTCGTGCCCAGCAATTTAGCGTTCACACCCTTGAACAGTACCTTCTCCGCCAGATTCAGCCCGAAGCCCGGCGCGACGGCCTGCACGCCCAGGCTGATCCCCTTCAGGGTACGGAACATACCCCGTTTGATAGGGCTCTGTTTGGCAAGGTTCCGGTTCAACCCGGCACAAAAGTTGTTGGCCAGCAGCGGAACGGCGATCAGCAGCTGTGGCTGACAACGCTGCGCGGTTTCCAGCACCACCTGCGGGGTACGATTTTCCAGATAGATGTTGGAATAGCCCAGAAAGCTGATCCACATCAGGTTGACCATAAAGCCGAACACGTGATGGTACGGCAGGAAGGCCAACGCGCGGCGGGGTTCGTTCTCCACAATCCGCTTTTGCGCCTGATACAGTAATTCGGAAGAAAGCACCTGCTCGGTCACCGCGCGGCCGTTGTACACAAAGATGCGGCTGGTGCCGGTCGTTCCGCTGGTGCACAGGGCCACGTTGTCGGCCCAGTCCGGCGTAAAGCTTTCCGGCGCTTCCGGCGCGGTAAAGAGTGTCTTTGCATCAATCAGGCGTGCATCTCCGGCCAATTTACGGGTTTTCGTGGTGACCAGCGCCCGGGCATTCGCCTGCCCGAGCAGGTAATTCGTCATCTCGTCGGAAAGTGAAGCGTCCAGCAGCAGCGCGTTATACCCTGCCTGCAACAGCCCCCAGAAAACCGGGAACCATTCCTTGCAGGTGTCCATGGCAATGCCAACCCATGCACCCTTTTCCGCGCCCACCGCGCGGCGCAATTCGGCGGCATAATTACGCGTCAGCCGTTCGTAATCCGTAAAGGTCAGGGTTTTCTCAGCACCGTTCTCCAACCACACGGCCGCTTCCCGGTTGCCATACCCAATGATGATCCGATACAGGGTTTGCAGGGTTTGATCCGCTCGGAGGGCACCGCTGTGACCCGCGATATCATATTCCGCCATCACGCTTGCCCCCCTTTGGCATAATATTCGCCCAAAATTTTCGCGTTCCACGAAGGCGGCAGCACGTCATGCAGCACAACCGCCAGCCGCTGGTCCGGTTTGGCGACGCGCAGACGGAACCGCATCCGGTTCCGGTTGACGTTGCGTACCACCTTGCGGCCCAACACTTCCGGCAGAAGGCCGTTGCTTTCATCCCGGTGGATGATCGCGCAGGCGATACGGTAAGCCGCTTCGTACGGCGACTCTGCCGTTTCTCCCCCGGCATGCAGGCGTGTATGCTGGCTTCCGCCGCGGTGATCGCCCGGCTCCACCACGCTCACCTGAATGCCAAACGGTTTGGTTTCCATGGCCAGGCATTCCGCATACCCTTCGATTGCGTGTTTGGAAGCGGCATACGCACTTTGATACGGAATGCCCAGTAACCCGTTAATAGAGGAAAACAACACGATTCTCCCGGTTCCCTGTTTGCGCATGGCGGGCAGCGCCAGAGACACCATGCCCGTCATCCCCAGAAAATTGGTCTGCAATACCCGTTCATACTCCGCCTGCGACGTGGTTTCGCAGGGACCCAACACCAGCACCGCCGCGCAGTAAACCAGCACATCCACCCGCGGACTTAGGGTGAAAGCGCTTTTCACAAACGCTTCCCGGCTGGCCGCGTCCGTTACGTCCAGTCTGAGTGTGTGGATTCCCCGGTCGGCAGGGTCGCCATCCGACTGCGCGCCAAACGATCGCGCCCCCGACACAACCTGCCAGCCGTCCGCCGCGAAAGCCTGCGCCGTCGCCAATCCCAGCCCGCTGGATGCGCCGATGACCCATACGGTTCCTTTTGCCACAATGGTACCTCCGAATCAGTGCGATATGAAATAAAGTAACACCTATAAACAGCCGAATTATACCGCAAAAAGCCATGGCATGCAATCAATTTTGTTAGACAATCTAAGCATATTGTTCCAAATTGCTTATAAATCAAGCGTTACCTGTCATTGCCCGTACAGATGTATTGGAGAATCAGGACAATTAAAACACCTATGCGAAAATCGCACAGGTGCCCTGTAAAACCCAAGTTTATAAACTTTTCTCCAGAATATCCGCGATTCGTTCGCAGGCATGGCCGTCTCCGTACGGGTTCACGGCGCCTTCCATTTCACGGTATTGAACCGGATCGTTCAACAGCCGCATGACCGCGTCATAAATCGGCTGTTCGCTGGTGCCGACCAGCTTCAGCGTTCCCGCTTCCAGCCCCTCCGGCCGTTCAGTGGTATCGCGCATCACCAGTACCGGCTTGCCCAGAGACGGCGCTTCCTCCTGGATGCCTCCGCTGTCGGTCATAATCAGGTAAGCACGCGCCATCACGTTATGGAAATCCAGTACGTCCATCGGCTCGATCATGTGGATTCGTTCCTGCCCGGAAAAACAGCGCTTTGCCATTTCGCGAACGCGGGGGTTCATGTGCATCGGGTAGATCAGCTTCACGTCCGGTGTCTCATCCACCACACGGCGAATCGCGTCGAACATATGCTGCATCGGCAACCCCAGGTTTTCCCGACGGTGTGCCGTCAGCAGGATCATCCGGCTGCCCCTGGCCCATTCGATTTCCGGGTGGCTGTAATCGGAGCGGACGGTTGTCGCCAGCGCGTCAATCACCGTATTGCCGGTCACAAAGATCGTATTCGGCTGCTTCCCCTCTTTGAGCAGGTTCTGGCGGCTTGTTTCAGTTGGCGCAAAATAAAACCGGGAAATCAGATCGACCGCCTGCCGATTAAATTCCTCCGGAAAAGGGGAGTACATGTTGTAGGTTCGCAGACCCGCCTCCACATGCCCCACGGGGATTTGCAGATAGAAACAGGCCAGCGCCGTCGCAAACGCGGTGGAGGTATCTCCATGCACCAGTACCACGTCCGGCTTTTCCGTTTCCAGAATCTCACGGATTTTCAGCAGAATATTCACCGTAACGTCAAACAGTGTCTGCTTCTGCTGCATGATGCACAGATCATATTTCGGCGTAACCTGAAAACAGTCCAGAATCTGATCCAGCATCTGACGATGCTGCCCGGAAACGCAAACCACCGTTTCAAAAGCGGGATGGTGCTCCAACACATGCACCAGGGGACACATCTTAATTGCCTCTGGCCGCGTGCCAAAAATGAGCATCACCTTTTTCATGAGTAACCAACCTAACCCGCTGCTTTCAGCGACGTAATAACGTGGCTATTCTACCGCATCATCCGGGGAAATGCAAGCCGGGTCAAACGCCGACAACGCTTTGTGGAACCATTCGCGCATCCGGTCGGGCACGGCGCTTCCCTGCGCCGTTGACAGGAAAACGACATTGCCCCCGTCTTTTCCTTCCCGAAGCAGGCCTTTCTGCGCCAGCCGGCTCTTTAACTGTCTCGCCGTACCCCGGTTGCCGTCCACAAGCGTTACCGATTCGGGTAAAACCGCCCGCAGGGCGGACTTGATAAATACATAATGCGTGCAGCCCAACACCGCCGCCTTCACCGGACGGTCCAGGTGCGGAGCAAGCAGCTCGTTCAGTTTGGCTCTCACGCGGGGGCCGTCGGTTTCCCCGGCCTCAATCAATTCCACCAGCCCCGGGCAGGGTACGGGAACCGCATCCCTGCCGTAGCGTTCCATCAACGTATGGAACTTTTCCAGTTTCAGCGTCATGGCAGTCGCCAGTACCAGAATCGCGCCGCTCTGCGGCAGCAGGGATGCAGGCTTCAGCGCGGGTTCCATGCCGATAATCGGCAACGACAGTTCCCGGCGAAGTGTCTCCGCCGCAACGCTGGTCGCGGTATTGCAGGCAATCAGAATCGCTTTGCAGCCCAATCCCGTTAAACGATCCACCGCCTGACGCGCAAAATCCATGACTTCGTCCGGGGTGCGGTCGCCGTATGGCGCATTCAGATTATCCCCTAAAAAGATAAAATCCTCTGCGGGCAACAGGCGTGCCGCTTCCGCCAGCACACTGATCCCGCCGAAACCGCTGTCGTACACGCCAATCGGTCGCTGATCCATCCAAGACCACCTCCGCAAACAACAGGCTTATTATACCCCGTACCCAGTTTCCTGACAAGGCAACGCGCCGCCCGTACAGGCGACGCGACACTATGTAAAATGACTGATGGTTTTTCTCTGCCTCACGAACCGCTTTCCCCAATGATCTGGCTGGTACGGTCGTCCAGCGTCTGTACAACCGCGGTCAGTTCCGCCAGCGAGTCGTTTACTTTTTGCCCGCTGGACAGTTTCGCGTCATATGCGTCTATCACGGTATAAATGTTATCGAACATACTCTGCTGATACAAGCGCCCCACTTCGCCGAACATGCTTACGTTCAGGTCGTTGATTACCTCAACGCCATGCACATATTGCCGGATCTTCCCCAGTACGTTGCTTGTGGTTGTGGCTCCCAGTCGGGATAATGTATTAGTTTGCGCAACGGCACGCTGCATCTCCGACCGAAGCTTCGCGTTGCGCTGATTTTCGAAATTCGTTTCGTTCAGCCCGCCTACACCTACAAGCTTGAGCAGTAAAAACGCCGCCGCAACAATCACCAGTATCACCAGAATGGGGCGGTAGCGATTGGAACGCATTACGTTGTTAAAACGGCTCTGGTTATTATAACGATACAAAGTCGTCCCTCCTTTGGGGGTCGAGAACTGTCGGAACAGACCGTGTCCTGTCCGGATCACCCGCAACCCGTGCATACGCCTACGGTCCACGATCGGGAAACGGGAAACAGACGCCGCTTGCTGCCAGAGCTCCACAAACTCAGCTTTTGCAACCTTCGCGCTGAAATCACGGTTTATTATATCATAGCTTCTTTGCACGGTAAAGCGAACGCCGCTCACGCGTGATTGCCGCTTTGCATGACTTGTGTTAAGATAATGCGGCGGGTCGCACTAACGGATGCGTCCCAGCATCGGAGGCGTTATCCATGGTGATTCGGGAATTGACCCATTCAACCCCGGAGGAGTATCGGCGCACTGTTCAGGTACTGACCGACGCATTCTGGAAAACCCCTTTCTTTACCCAATACCTGTTTCGTGGACGGAAACCGCTGGCAAAGGCCTTTCTGGAAGCCCAGCTTCTTTATGCGTTGAAAGTTGGGCGCGTTTTTGTGGCCAGCGATGAACAGGCCGGAATTATTGCCTGCGCGCTGTGGTCCCTGCCCACCTCGCCGGAATTTAACCTGAAAACCATTCTCCGCCTCGGGCTGGCCCCAAAGATGGCCGGCATTGCCCTGCGCAGCCCCGCGGCAGCATTCCGCATGCGGGAGCTGTTTGCGATGCTGGAACGATACGCGCCCGAAACCCCCTGCGCCTGTCTGGAATTTCTGTCCTCTGTCCGTCCCGGCGTCGGTTCGGCGCTGCTTAAGGGGTGCATGAAGGCCTTCCCGGGGCTTCCGCTTTATGTGGAAAGCATCGTATCAAAAAATGATCATGCGTATTACCGGCAATTCGGTTTCGTCCCTTTCGCCCAAACCGATTTCCATGGTACGGATTACTCGTTTATGCTGACCGCGCCTCAGGCGGAGGCGAAATAGTGGCTTTCCGCTCTTTTTCTGTACGGGGGATTGACAAAACCCGCACGCTCCGTTATAATCTACCCAATTTCAAACGCTATGAACGGGCGCGGCAAGCGCGGTAGCCTTTCAGAGAAGCGTCGGGCAGTGCGAGACGCGAAGGCGGCGCAAACCTACTCCCCCGCGAGCGGCCGACGGGAACGACAGTACCGGCGGACGGGAACGCCCGATACAGCGATAACAAGCGGGAGCAATGCTCCAAGCGAAGTGGTACCGCGGAAGCAACAGCCTCCGTCTTCGAACAAATCGAAGGCGGGGGCTTTTTCTAATGAAAAGAAGGAGGGCGCGATATGGCTTTTGTACCGACACTCGATCTGCACGATAACACAATCCCCGGTCTGCTGCGGAGGAACGCGCAGCGACTGCCGGACAATGATTGCGTCGTCGCCCCGGAATTTGGAATACGATGGAGCTGGCGGGAGTTTGACCACCGGACAAACGTAGTGGCGCGGGGTTTATACGCCATGGGCATTCGCAAGGGCGACCATGTAGCCATCTGGGCAACCAACGTGCCGGAATGGTTGCTGATCATGTTTGCGTCCGCCAAGCTGGGCGCCGTGCTGGTAACGGTAAACACCAATTACAAGCAGTTTGAGCTTAACTATCTGCTAACCCAGAGCGACGCCAAAATGCTGGTGATGATTCCGGAAGTAAAGGGCAACGACTACATCGACCATATCACCGGTCTGATGCCCAGCCTGCTGACCGAGGACCCGGACAACATCGGCGACGCAAGACTGCCGCACTTAAAGCGGGTCGTGCTGATCGGCGACAGCGACAAAAAGCCACGCGGCATGCACGTTTTTGAGGAGCTGTACACGCTGGCGGATACGGTGCCCGAAAGTGTTGTGGAGCAGAGCATCGCGGGGCTTACCACCCACGAGGTCATCAACATGCAGTACACCAGCGGCACCACGGGTTTCCCCAAGGGTGTGATGCTGACACATTACAACATCACCAACAACGGCCAGTTTTTAGGCGATTGCATGAAGTTTACCGACGAGGACCGGTTGCTGATCGTCGTGCCCCTGTTCCACTGCTTCGGGTGCGTGCTGGGCGTGATGAGCTGCCTTACGCATTGCACCACCATCGTGCTGATGACCCGCTACCATCCCCGGCAGGAAATGGAGATTTTACAAAGCGAACGCTGTACCGCCGTACACGGCGTACCCACCATGTTTATCGGGATGCTGGAGCACCCGGACTTCGCTCAGTTTGATTTTTCCCACCTGCGCACGGGCATTATGGCGGGCAGCCCCTGCCCCATTAAGACCATGCGTGACGTAACCGAAAAGATGCACTTAAGCGAGCTGACCATCACCTACGGACAGACGGAATGTTCCCCCGGCATGACCATGAGCCGCACCGACGATCCGCTGGAGCTGCGCGTATCCACCGTGGGGAAGCTACTGCCGCACACCGAGGGTAAAATCATCAACCCGGAAACCGGGCTGGAAGTGCCGCGCGGCACCCCGGGCGAGATCATTACACGCGGATACCACGTGATGAAAGGGTATTACAAAATGCCCGAAGCCACCCATCAGGCGGTTGACGAGAACGGCTGGCTGCACACCGGCGACATCGGCACCATGGACGAGGACGGCAACTTCCGCATTACCGGCCGGTTAAAGGATATGATTATTCGTGGCGGAGAAAACATCTACCCCCGCGAGATCGAGGAGTTTCTGTATACCCATCCAAGCGTCAGCGACGTACAGGTGGTGGGCGTTCCGGATGAGAAATACGGCGAGGAAGTCTGCGCCTGCGTAATTTTCAAAGACGGCGCCAGCGCCACACCGGAAGAGCTGATCGACTTTGTCCGCGCAGGATTAAGCCGTTACAAAGCACCCCGGTATGTGATGGTGCTTAAAGAATTTCCCATGACCGCCAGCGGAAAAATCCAGAAATTCAAGCTGCGGGAAATGGGTGTGGAGTACTTGGGCCTACAGGCCGCGGCCAATATTGAAACGGCGTAATCCGTTGGGTGCCCTGTCCATCAGCGCTGTTCGTCACCAGCGCTTGCCGGGATCGTTTCTCCGGCGTACACGTGACAACTTAATGCGTATCAATCCACAAAGGCCGGACGTACGAAAAAGTACGCTCCGGCCCGATTTATCCTTTCTTTCCACCGGAACGCCCACCTCGCAGGCGTGCTCTTCTGCATCATCTGTGTTATACTGAAACTTAAGGAACCGTTACACAGCCCAGCGGAAAACAGTTATTGCGGACGCTGATCCTTGCCTTTGTCCGGTGCCGACAGGTTGCGCACATTTTACAATCGCGTATCGGAAAACCGCTCCGCACAAAGGCTGCAAACCGCGCCCGCGCTTGACGCGTACGGGAAAGCGTGATACATTGAAAGCCGATCACGACCCTCCTGAAACGAAGAGGTGTTGGAATGAGCCGATACGAACCGAACGATCCCCGGAACATGCCGGGCCATGATACTGTCCACGACGAAGGCGCTCCAGAGCCTGCGTCTGTTTCGCCGTCGAATGAAACCGGCAGGCGCAGGTCTGCCCGGCGGGTTTCGGCAGCACAAGAACAGCTCCCACCAGCGGAAAACGGCGGGATACCTGCTCCTGTCCAGGCATCCGACCCCACGAATGAGCCAAAAATTTTCATTCATAAAGCGGCACGGCCTTTGGATATTCCTTCCGCAACCTCATCGGGAAATCGCTATACCCGCCCCACCTGGGATGAGGAAGGTTTTCTGTCCGGCGGCAAAGCCGTCATGCCTGAGAACACAGTGAACATACCGCATGGCAAACCGTCTGCGCTGCATTTTGACGCAGACGCCGATACCTCCCCCCACAACGGGGAAAACGAAGCCAAGCCTTCGGTATTAAAACACGACAAACGACCCAACCCCTATGCGCGGCCCCCGGCGGATGCCGACGGTTCCGACGCGTGGAGCACCCGTTTTGCGCCGCCCGTAAAGTTTGACAGTTACACCGCGCCTCCGCCGGAACCGGATCTGCCGCCCGCCACGCCCAACGTATACCGTACGCGCCGCAACGTGGACGCCGTTGCCCAGCCCCCGCAAGCCGCGAATTATTCTGTGGAGCCGGACGCCGCCGCGCAGCAGGCCCGCAGGCGGCGCAAACGCGTGCTGACCCGCACAGCCGTGATCCTGTCGGTGATTGTCGTGTTGGGCGCCGCCGCCTATCTGGGGCGGAGCTGGGTATTTGCGCAATTGAAGAATATCTTCGGCGAAAAAGCCGTGGAATCCGTGCAACAGTCGGTAGATCGTACATCCGGTACGGAAGATGCCCAATTGACCGGTTATGATCCGGCCCCTGCGCTAACGGTTGGGGACAAAGCAAAAAAAGGCATTAACGCCGTCGCGGGGCAGCTGGGTCTGAAAGCCTATGCAGTAACCGACGCAAACATCATCGCGCGCGTCGCGACCGGAACGGATACGTATGATTATTATCTTTTCGCCGCTTCGGACGGCAAACTGCTCGGTTATTTCGAAGATCTGCCGGAAAACGGTTTTCTGGCATGTCCCAACGATATTTATTACGTCTCGATACCTCCCTATCTGATCAACGCGCAGGGCCGTGCTCTGATCGACACGTCCCGCTACAGCCAGACGGTGGGAAGCCAGCCGGTGCTGGGGCCGATGGTCAACGGCTGGGCACTGATCGGTGATGCGGAAGGTACGACCTGTAATTACATCAACGCCGATGGCAACGCGCTGAGCCCGCTCTGGTTTTCCAAAGCGTTCCCCTTCACTGCCGATTCCACCCTTGCCTACGTGGACACCGGCAACGTGACCGATCCGGAGGATCGCTACGCACTCTACGAACTGACCCAAAGCGGTGTGATGGAAATGTGGAAACATGCCGCCGACATGAGCGAGGTTTTGGGTTGTGCCAATGGCGTCGCCTGCCTGAGCGACGGCCGCCTGCTCCTGCTGGACGGGCAGCAGACCGAACTGGCCCGAACCGACAATGTAGCCGTTTACGCGGATTGCGGCGCGATGGTCGTTCGGGATCCCCAGACCGGAAAATACGGTCTGTTCGTAAACGGCGCGCGCCATTACGATTCCGTCTATGAGAGCATAGCCCCCGTTGATACCCCGGACATCCACTGGGCCGAAGCAAGCAACGGATTTTACAGACAGTATACCGTTACCGGGATGGCCTATCCCCTGCCGCTTTCACATTATTTTGTGTTAACGAAGGGCGACAGTAAAGAGATGGTGGCGCTTTCCACAGCCTCCGTCTATCCGCTGATGCTTACCCTTCAACCATAGGAGGTTGCGCCGATGAAACGCACTTTATCCTGGCTGCTGGCATTCTGCCTGCTTGCGTCGCCCGCCGCCTTCGCCGAGGAGACGGATGGTTCCCGTACGGTCCTGCTGCAAAAAAACGGACTGACGCTTTATCGCGCCACCAGTGTTGGGGAGAACGACACGCTTAATTATCGCGTGGATTCTCCCGCCTTTGAGTCCGACGACGCTTCCCTTGCGGATTATCTGACCCAGAACGTAACGGAACCGCTGGCAGCGCTGTGCGGCATGCAACCGTTATCTGCCGATTCGGCAGCTTACAGCGACGGAAAAAAGGACAGTCTGATCGCAACCTTCAGCGCCAGTCTGGATTTCGACGGTATCCTTTCGCTGGAAGCGCTGGTGGAGAATCGTTCGGCAGACGACAAGGTGAACCAGAAACAGTTTTTTTACCGGATCGTGGATCTCTACAACCGGCAACTGCTCACCCTGTACGATCTGTTTACCGAGGCACCGGACGCAGTAGACGCCGCTTTACGCAATGCCGTTTACACTCAGGCATCCCAGCAGGGAACGCTGCTGGCTGCGGATGCTTCCCAGGTGCCCGCGCCGGATTCCATTTGCCTGTATCAGGCTGTTTTTCGTTGCCTGTACGCCGCGGGCACACTGGCAATCGATCCCATGTCCGTGGATATTCCCTGGGCGCAGCTTGGGCTGACCCAATCCGACCGTCTGCTGCACAATGCCGTTTCCCCGACCGGCGCGCCGACTGTATCGCCTGATCCTTCCGCTGCGGAAACTGCGGCGGAGGCTACTGCCGCCGCCTCTTCTGGCGATAACCCCGCGAACGATGCCCCTTCGACGGATGATCCCGCAAACAATACCCCTTCGGGTGATCCCCCCGTTGCGGCCAACCTTGACGACGCGGCGATCACACAGGCGATTGCCGCTGATGACTGGTCCGTAAACGGCGGTTATCTGCATTTCAACCCGGATGGGAGCATTACGGACCCCACAGGCGGCGATCCGCTGTTTATCCGTTACTCGGTGCAGAATGGCGAGCTCGTTCTGGATTCTGCTCAGCGCCCCGGCCAGAAAGCATTTGTCCAGCAGGCGGACGGTAATCTGTTCCTTACATTTGAGCCTGAAATCAGTGATTACACTACGCTCACGCTTGCGGCGGTCCCCGCCGGCACCTTGTCACAGGCGACCGCGGAACCGACCCTGCCCCCGCTTTCCAGTATCGTCACTCCCACGCCGATGCCTGTAGCCGGTGACGACGCGGAGATCGTATCCTTCCTGACCAGGGGCCTGTGGAAGCCACTAGGCAGTGACGGCACTACCTATTACCTGTTTACCGCCGACGGGCAAATGCTGACGGTACAGGTATCTCCCTATACGGTATCGGGCGGCGTTCTTGCAAGCGGAGCAATGAACGGCAGTGTTTCGTTGGGCGGATCCACTGCCTTTACCATAACCGGCAGCGACGGAACGCAGACCGGTTATGTGCTCAACCGCGCCGCCGTATCTGTCGCCCCGCAGGAGTTGGTAACGCCCTCGCCGTCGCCCACACCGTCGCCGACCCCCACCCCCACACCGGTGCCCACGGCGACTCCCACACCGGTTCCCACCCCTACGCCGACACCGTCTCCGGTTCCCACCCCCACGCCGACGCCCTCCCCTTCCCCCACGCCTACGCTTTCTCCCTTCGAGGCCGCACAGCAAAGCGCCCCCATCCTTACGGCGCTGACCGACGTTGCCTTCGCGCGCCGACAGACCCTGATGGTGTACAGTGCGCCGGATGAGGAGAGCTTCCGAGATAAACAGGCGCAGGTGACCACCGATGATACCGTGGCGATCTATGGTGTTACAGGCGACTGGGTATTAGTCAGCTATGCGATCGGTAACGGTTCCAAAGGGCGCATCGGTTATGTGGATACCAGTACGCTGGCAGACCCGGCAAACGTGATAAAGCTAAATCTTGCCGACATCCCCCTTACGCTCGCCAGAGACACCTCCGCTACGGACGATCCTCTACGTGGCAAGGCGGAGCTGTTTAAACTGCCCAAAGGAACCGACGTAAATCTGCTGGCCTTCATCGGCAAAGATTGGGCCTACATTGAAACCACCTTCAAAGGCAAAGTCTGTCGGGCGTTCGTACCCAATTCTTCCTTTACGGACCGATAACACGCATCATCGAGGAATATCCTGCGGCATCAGATATGACATCACAGATCATGGTTGCCCGGAGCGGTCTAATCAGACTGCTCCGGGTTTTGGTTTGTATGTAAGCCCATGCCTTCTAAAAATACAGAAAGGCGAAAACGTGCTGCGTTCCGCACGTTTTCGCCTTTGGATAAGCTTTGATTATGTCTGAACCGTTCGCTCTGTTTGCCCTCCGGCATCCAGTCAGCCGATTATTTCGCGGCGGCGGTAGGATCGGCAGGAATCGTGCCCGGCGTGAAGGTGGGGGCGAAACCGGAAGACACGATCAGGTCATATACCTTCTGGGAATAGATCACCTTTTGCAGCGCTTTCACCCAATCCGCATCGGCGTTTTCCGGCTTCACGGCAATCAGGTTCACATAGTTCTTGGCGGCAAGGCTGTCCGGGCTTTCGGCATACAGGCCGTCTTTGTAGGGTACCAGACCCGCCAGCACCGCATTGTTGCCGTTCAGAACCGCGTAGGCCACGTCGCTGCGCAGACCGGGGATCAGTTCGGCGTTCACTTCGTCAATCTTGAGGTTGTGAGGGTTTTCTACGATGTCCAGCGGCGTGCAGGTGCTCTCCAGCGTAGTGCCTTCGGGCAGGGTAATCAGGCCGGCGTCCTGCAACAGCAGCAGCGCACGGTTCTCGTTGGTGGGGTCGTTGGGCACAGCGATATGGTCCCCGTCCGCAATCGCGGTCAGGTCGGTCTTGGTGCCCGCGTAGATCGCCATGGGTTCAAAGTGGGTAAACACAACGCCTACCAGTTTCTGGTCGTCGCTTACGCTCGCGTTATAGCTGTTCAGGTACGGAATGTGCTGGAAGAAGTTCGCCATCACGGAACCGTCGGAGGTGGCGGGGTTTTCCACCACATAGTCGGTCACCACGGTAATGTCCAGATCGTAGCCCAGCGCGGCCAGGTCGTCCTTTACCAGTTCCAGAATCTGCGCATGGGGGTTTTCGGTGGCGATGATGCTGATTTTCTCGTTCGCGAGCGCCGGGGCAACAGCAAGGGAAAGGGTCAGGGCCAGGGTAATCAGGGTCGCAATCAGCTTTTTCATGGGGGTTGCTCCTTTCAAATATACCAGATGATTTGGGTTAACGTCGTTTATGATCCAGGCCGCGCATCATGCGCGTGCCGGATACGGTGATGATCTGCACCAGCGCCACCAGCAACAGGCTTGCGGTGTACATCACTTCAAAGTTGCGGATGTTCAGGCCCTTCACAATCGCCAGTGCCCCCAGCCCGCCGCCGCCCGCCGCGCTGGCCAGCGCCGTGTACGACAGGATCGTCGTTATGCTGATGGCCGCGCCGTTCAGCAGGGAGGGAACCGCCTCCGGCAGAAGCACCTTAAACACGATCTGCGCATTGGTGGAACCCATGGAAACAGCAGCTTCGATCACCCCATGGTCCACATCCTCCAGCGAGCTTTCCACCATCCGCGCGATATAGGGAAACGCGCTGATGACCAATGGAAAGATGACCGAGGTGGTACCGATCGCCGTGCCCATGACCGCTCGGGTTACAGGAAACAGGATTGCCAGCATGATGATGAAGGGAATGGAACGCAGAAAGTTGACAACCACACCTAAAACCGCGTTGAAGGTGGGATGCGGCATAATGTGGTTCTTGCGGGTGATCACCAGCAGTACCCCCAGCGGCAGGCCGAGCAGGTAGGATACCACGCTGGCCCACAGGGTCATGTACACGGTTTCCACCGTGCCCTGCCACAGCAAAGGCCCCAGTTGGCTCCATGTCATTCGGGGTACACCTCCTCCACGGTCAGGCCGAGCGCCTTGAGATAATCGGTCATCCGTTTGCGATCCTCGTCGTCCGCGGGCAGCGCAAGCAACATCTGGCCGTAGGCCTTATGGTTTAGCTGCCGCATATCCGCCGACAGGATGTTGACCTCCACACCGCATTCCTTTACCATACGGCTGATGATGGGGCGTTCTACCGATGCGCCGTCAAACACGATGCGCAGCGCCGGTTCCGTGGGTCTGGCATCCTCCTGATCCGGCAGAATGCCGAACAGGCGCTTGCCCGCCGCGGATTTGGTATGACGGAACACCTCGTCCACCGTGCCTTTTTCAGCCAGCTTTCCGCCGTCCAGAATCGCCACTTTGTTGCAGATCTGGCGGATCACGGCCATTTCATGGGTGATCAGCACTACGGTGATGCCCAGCGTATGGTTGATGTTCAGCAGCAGTTCCAGAATCGATTGCGTCGTCATCGGGTCCAGCGCGCTGGTCGCCTCGTCGCAGAGCAGCATCTCCGGGTCGCTGGCAAGCGCGCGGGCAATTGCCACCCTCTGCCGCTGCCCGCCGGAAAGCTGGCTGGGATAAGCGTTGGCCTTTTCCTCCAGCCCGACCAGACGAAGCAGTTCGGTAACGCGCTCGTTGGCCTTTTTCTTGGGGATTCCGGCGATTTCCATGGGGTAACGCACGTTTCGCGCCACAGTCTTTTGCATCAGCAGGTTAAACTGCTGAAAGATCATCGCCATGCGCCGGCGGGTCTGGCGCAGTTCGTCATGGTTCATCGCCAGAATGTTATGCCCGTCGATGAACACCTGCCCGTCGGACGGCGTATCCAGCCGGTTCAGGCAGCGAATCAGCGTACTTTTTCCGGCTCCGCTCATCCCGATAATGCCGTAGATGTCGCCTTTCTCGATCGTCAGGCTCAGGTCGTCCAGCGCGACCACCTCGCCCATGGCCGCCGGGTACACCTTTCGGAGATTGCGGATTTCGATCTGCGGGGCCTGTGCGCGCGGTTCAGCGGTTCCCTGCCCCATCCCCGGTGCTTCCATCAGCTCCATACGATCGCCCCCTTTCAATTTTCCCGTTCGCGGGTTTTTACGGAAAAAGCCCGCCTCGCGTATTGCGAGGCGGGCTTCAGCGGTTTTCAATCCACCATCAAGCGACGCGACACAAATAACGCGGGCAAAAATCGCACGCGCACATCATGCCCATCGACATGGCACATAGGTTCGTCACGTGGACTCCTCCCCGCTTGGCGTTACCGCCTTGATGTTGGTTAAAAGGATACCATGCTGCGCGGGACTTGTCAACCGCAAATTGCAGGTTTCCCGCGTAAAAATTCATCGGTTCAGCCGTGCAGATAGCGATCCTGTTCCGGCGTCAGCGTGTCGATGGATACTTCCAGCGCGGCCAGTTTACGCTGCGCCACCTCGCGGTCGATTTCCACAGGTACGGAATAAAGCGCATTGTGCATCGTCGTTCCCTGTTCCGCAATCCGGCGCGCGCACAGCGCCTGTAGAGCAAAGCTCATATCCATGATCTCCGCCGGGTGACCGTCTCCAGCCGCCAGATTCACCAGCCGGCCCTCCGCCAGCAGGTAAACGGTTCTGCCGTTTGGCAGGGTATAAGCTTCGATATTTTTCCGCGCTTCACTGTGCGACACCGCCAGTTTCCGTAAACCCGCAGCGTCTACCTCCACGTCGAAATGCCCGGCGTTGCAGAGGATTGCCCCATCCTTCATCAGCAGCATATGCTCCGGCGCGATCACGCCTTTGCAGCCCGTAACGGTTACGAAGAAATCTCCCAGCGCCGCTGCCTGCGCCATCGGCATCACACGGAAACCGTCCATCACAGCTTCAATCGCCTTCACCGGTTCCACTTCGGTCACAATCACCTTCGCGCCCAGCCCTTTGGCGCGCATGGCCACACCCTTACCACACCAGCCGTAACCACCCACGACCACTGTGCTGCCCGCGACTGTCAGGTTGGTGGTACGCATGATCCCGTCCCATACGCTTTGGCCGGTGCCGTATCGATTGTCAAACAGGTGCTTGCAATCCGCGTCGTTGATGTTGAACATCGGAAAGTTCAGTTGCCCCGCTTTTTCCCGGGCACGCAGGCGCAGAATGCCCGTGGTGGTTTCCTCGCAGCCTCCCCGCAGGCGGACGCCCCATTCCGGGTGTTCCTCGTGCAGAATCTGCACCAGATCGCCGCCGTCGTCAATGATAAGATCCGGGCAAACCGACAGCGCCTCACACTCATAACGGTGAAACGCTTCCGCGTCGCACCCATGCGTCGCCAGCACCGTTACCCCGCTTGCCGCAAGCGCCGCGCATACGTCGTCCTGCGTGCTTAACGGGTTGCTGCCCGTGGCGTATACCTCCGCGCCGCCCCGGCGAAGCACCTGCGCCAGATAGGCGGTCTTGGCCTCCAGATGGATGCAGATGACCGCTTTTAATCCTTTGAAAGGCTGATCCCGCTCAAAGGTATTCGCTATCCCGGATAGAACCGGCATATGCCCGCGCACCCACTCGATCTTCTGCTCCCCAAGCGGCGCCAGCGCCGCGTTTGCCAGTATGGATTCCACTTCGTTTTCCTCCGTTCCATTGTCTGCCCTGATTATAGCAGACAAAGGACGGAAAACCAATCAATATCAGCGGAAAAACAATCAAACCCGGCCGTCAGCTTACGGCCGGGTTTGATGATCACATTCCGGGTGTTACGCCAGCATCTTGCGGATCGCGTCTTTGCCGCGGGCGCCGATTGCTTGCTGTGCCACCTTGCCGTCCTTCAGAACGATCAGGGTGGGGATGCTCATGACACCGTACTTCGCAGCCAGCTCAGGCGACTCGTCCACGTTCACCTTGCCGACTTTGTAGGCGTCGCTCTCCTCGGACAGTTCGTCCACCAGCGGGCTCACCATCTTGCAGGGGCCGCACCAGTCCGCATAAAAATCCACAAGCACCGGTTTCGTGCTCTTCAGCGCTTCCGTTTCAAAATTCGCTTTCGTCAGTTTAATAACCGCCATATTGTTTCCTCCCTTCATTGGTACCACAATAGGTTTACCCCGGTTTTTACGGGAGTGAAACAACCGTGTGAAAAAATTATTGGTCCTCGTCCGCAGCCCGGTTCACCTTTTTCTCCATTGCCTCCAGACGAGCCACATTTTTAGCCTGTTCGTTCTCCATTTGTCGTTTCATGCTGGTCATACTGGAGCTTAACGGTCCGATCCGGTAGCTGAACATCACGTTGGAATTGGGATATTTCTGATAGAAGAAACGCTTGATCCGTTCCATCACCATGTGACCGCTGTCCATATTCACGGTGGGCAGTAACAGCGCATATTGCGAGGGACTGAAATGGGTGATGGTATCGCCTTTGCGCAGGTGCGCTTTCAGTACATCGCTGAGCCCTTTCATGATCTCGTCCAGCTTCAGCGGGGTCAGCGCCTCGCCGTCGATGCTGGTAATCATAATCATCGCAATATACATGCTGGAGCCGAGGCGTTCCAGATTTCGCATCTGCATGTTGTAAATTTCACGGAAAACTGCGTATTCGCACTCAAACGCACCGTGTACGTCTCCGTACTCGCGCAATTCCTCGCGGATGGTGTCGATGTTCATATCCAGCGTATTGCCCGCCTGGATAATCTGTTTGTAAAACTCCTGGATGCCTTCCGGGGGCTTCACGCCCAGATAACGGAAGTGCATATTGGTCACGTGCTTGTACTGCATCAGGGCTTCGTTATTGCGGTTGGTTTTCACCAGCGCCTGCATCAGCTCCAAATGCAGCCGCTCGTCAAACGGATCGGTTTCCAGCGCGAACCGGCAATTCTGGATGATGTCCTCGTAACGCTCCGCCTTTTTCAGTAACGCAATATAGGCATAAACGATTTTGATATACTGGCTGTGCAGCATCACACTGCGGCTGATGACCCAGTCGTCCTGCTCGTTCCCGGCCAGAAGGTCACCGGTGTACAGCGTCAGTACATCCTGATACAGTTCGTTTGTGCCTTCGTTCAGTTCCGGCTGTGTTTCCAGTTTTTTCACCAGGTCTTCAAACTCAAACAGATCCACCGTCATCCCCGGTAAAAGCTGGAAATGGTATCCGCCGCGGCTGGCTGCGATACAGTTGCCAAGGCCCGGGCTGCAGGCGCTCAAAATCGCACGGAAACGGCTGATCAGCGTTTTCAGCGCATTTTCGGGATTCGTGCTTTCCTCATTGGGCCAAAGCACTTCGATCAGTTTGAAATTGAGGACCACGGCATTCTGCTTCAGGATCAGGTACTGAAGCAGCGCCATCCCCTTCTTCGATTTGGCAATCACCTGGTCGCAGCATTCGTTGTTCACAAACAGGCTAAACCCGCCGAACATGCGAATTCGTATCTGATCGGACATATCTTTCTCCTTGCCGGCAGCCGCACGTGCGGCAGGCGCTGATAATGATGGAGTAAGTATAACAATTCCGGAGAAAAAGTTCAATACCAATGTAATATGTTGTCTGTTCTGGGTGATTCTGCCGACCCGTTCCCGTTCGCCTGCCCCAATTGGCATTTTCTCTCCTGTTGGGGTATACTGTACGGGTATAGGGAGGGATAATGCGTTGGAACCACAGAAATGCCCCTCAAAACGCCGTGGAAAAGCCGTTCGTTTTTTTCAGCGATACCTGATGTTTTCCGGAGCGATCGCCACGATTTATGTCCTGTTCCGGATGCTGGTGTTGCTTTTTGTTGAAATCGGGAAGTGGATGTAACGATCCATCCGCTTTAAACCTGCTCCATCGTCTGAAAGGATGCGATCATTTGAACCGGCAGCCTGCAACGGATCCCATTCGTCCACAGCGTCCCCGACGGCACAGACATTTTTTTCGAAAACTGCTCGTTTTCCTGCTGCTGGTTGCGTTGACCTTTGCTGTGGTACGCTTCGGCCCCAACCTCTACCGCCGCTTTTTTGGAGACGGTAACACAACGTGGATCAGCCAGCGTTTCAGTGAAGAAGTAACCCGGCAAAACCGGTTGGTCGTTTATAAAGCCACCCTGACAGGCCAGGAAACCGTAACGCAAAGCGCGTGGCTGCTGGGTACGGTACAGTCCGTTACTCTCCCCTATACCTATGAGCTCAGCTTTGCTGTAGATATGGAAGCCGCATCCGTTTCGGTGGATACATCGTCTGATACGATTCAGGTCCGCCTGCCTTCTCCTGTGGCTGCTTATCCGGCCTTTACGGTCGATCAGGATCATGTTCAGAAGAACGACTGGCTTTTTCCGCTTACGCCGGAGCGTTATGCAGAAATCGTCGATACCATAGAGAAAAAGCTCTACACGGAGTGCGCAACGAAACCGGAATATCTGGCGGCCGCCTGGAGCGCAACGGTCGATAACATTCAGGGATTATTCCGTAACGTTGCTTCCGCAAGCAAAGATGGCGTTACCTGCTCCGTTCAGGTGATTCAGGATGACAGCCTTGCTCCCGCCGCATCAGAAGACGCGGAAGCCGATCCCTCAATTACAGCGTTGCCGTCCTCAACATAACAGGCCCGTTTAAGCTGCAAAGTGAAAGCATTTAGAATCAAGCACGCATATGTAAAAGCCCGCTTCCTGTTAGGATGCGGGCTTTTTGATACCGGGAGCAATCTCAACATTGTTTCCGTCGGTTCGTCTCCGGGCTTCCGCTGCAGATTGCATCCCGCGTGGTTACTCCGCCAGCTTGTAAATTTCCTCGATGTCCGATCGATGCAGCTTAATATATTCGCCCACTGTGGCGGTCTCTGTCGGCAGGGCGCGCGCAGCCAGCTTTTCCCGGTTCAATCCGGTTATGCCCGCGTCGCGAAGACAAATCGGCATCTTAAGCGACTGATAGAACGCTTCCAGCCGGCGCACTCCTTCCAGCGCAATCTCGGTTTCGGAACCGAAATCCGCGGGGACGTCGAAAATATCCGTGGCAAACTGCGCGATTTTCTTCGGGTGTTGGCGAATCGCGTATTTCATCCACGCAGGGAACACAATCGCCAGACCGGCGCCATGCGCAATGTCGTACTCCGCACTCAGCTCATGCTCAATTTTGTGGCTGCCCCAATCCCCAACACGGCCGGTATGCAGGAACGTGTTGTGCGCCAGCGTACCCGACCACATCACCTCGGCGCGGGCATCGTAGTTTTCGGGCTCGGCCATCACGATGGGTGCGTTATGCAGCACAGTTTTAATACCGGCGGTGATCAGCCTGTCGGTTAGTTCTACATGATCCACCAGTGTAAAATAGCGCTCCATCATATGCGCGATGATATCCACGCAACCGCAGGCCGTCTGATAGGGCGGCAGGGTAAACGACCATTCCGGGTTCAGGATGGAGAAGGTCGGTACATTGGTAAGCGAGTTATACCCGCGCTTCAGCATCCCGTCTTCATTGGTAATTACGGAAGAATAGCTCATTTCGCTGCCCGCCGCAGGCAGCGTCAGGATTGTGCCCAGCGGGAGCGACGTTTTCGGCGTGCGTTTGCCGATGTAAAAATCCCACACGTCGCCATCATCCGGCACACCGTTTACGATTCCCTTGCCGGTATCAATCACACTGCCGCCGCCCAGCGCCAGTACCAGCCCGATCCCTTCCCGGCGGCAAATTTCGATGCCTTCTCTTACCCGCGAAAGGCGCGGGTTGGGCACGATTCCGCCAAGTTCCCACACGGCGATCCGGTTTTCCGCCAGAATGTTTTTCACCTGATCGTACAGACCGATCCGTTTCACACTGCCGCCGCCATAGACCAGCAAAGCCTTATTACCGTATTTCAGCGCCTCTTCCCCCAGATGGGAAAGCGCTGTCCGGCCAAAGATGATTTTTGCAGGATTTTGAAAAGTAAAATCGATCATTACCAGTTCCCCTTTCGGTTTCTCCGGATGTCATTATACA
>JAEWYP010000082.1 GCA_023395615.1 Bacillota bacterium | reverse complement strand
ATATCTATTCGTTAAAGTATTCTTTAGCGAATAGATTATTTTCATTTTACACGCATTCCTCTGTTTTGTCAAAGCCAATCCACAATTTCTATACTCCAGAATATCACCACTATGATTTTTATAATGTTCGAACAGGAAGTATGTTTACATTTTTTAGCCTCTATCATCATATGAATAAGTCATAAAGCTTCTCCTTCTCTCCCCTTCCATACCCGATGTTAAAGCGCGGGTTTAATGATAAATGAACAATAGGCATAACTGCCCGGGAAAAAACCGTTCCATCGCTTGCAAACTGTTCGCGTATGTGATATGCTAATCATAAAGAACATGTGTTTGCAAAGGATGTGAGCCAATGAGCAATCCGCGGGGCGATAGCCAAGCCCGAATCCTTGAGTATATTGAGAAGGCCACCCGAATCAAAGGCTACCCGCCTTCGGTACGGGAAATCTGCGACGCCACCGGGCTAAAATCGACTTCAACAGTCCATGGTCATTTGATTCGGCTGGAGAAGAAGGGATTGATTTCCCGTGATTCCATGAAGCCGCGCGCAATCAGCCTCCCCTATGACCGGAACGCCTCTTCGGAAGAACGTTCCGATATTGTGTCTATTCCCGTTGTAGGATGCGTTACCGCGGGTATGCCAATCCTCGCCACGGAGAACATTGAGGAGTACGTAAGTCTTCCCCAGGCCATGCTTGGCGAAGGGGAACACTATATTTTAAACGTACGCGGCGAAAGCATGATAGAGGCCGGGATTATGGATGGAGATTTTGTCGTGGTTCGAAAACAGCCACAGGCGATGAACGGGGATATCGTTGTCGCGATGATTGATGACGAAGCGACCGTAAAACGCTTCTATAAAGAAAACGGTATGTTCCGCCTTCAGCCGGAAAACCCGACCATGAAACCGATTATTGTGCCGGAAGTGACCATTTTGGGAAAAGTGGTATCACTTTATCGCCTGTACTGACTTCTAAAGGAGGGTCTATGCGCCATGAAGTGGTGGGAAGTCGGCCTTAGGCTTTTTCTTGCGCTTGTAATCGGTTGTGTAATCGGGATTGAACGAGAAAAAAAGAATCGCCCGGCCGGCATGCGCACCCACGTCCTTGTATGCGTGGGTGCTTCTATCGTTGCTATCGTTGAGAGCCTGATGCTGACCAATATCGAACAGATGAACCTTGCTAGCGGTTCCGCCACCGGCGTCGCGCTGAGTTATGGCCGGATGAGCGCGCAGGTGATCAGCGGGATCGGTTTTCTTGGTGCGGGGACCATCTTTATCAGTGAAAAGAAGATCGCTGGGTTAACGACCGCCGCTTCCCTGTGGAACGCAGCTTGCCTTGGCATCGCCGCCGGAATGGGCTTCTATTGGATCGCCGCTATCGGCTGCGCCGTGGTCATGGCCACGCTGACACTGATGCAGCGGGTTGTGCATGTCAACGTAGCGAAACATGTTGAGATTAACTTCGTTCATCGGGTGGAGACCATTGCGTTCATCAACGACTATTTCCAAAGCATCGGCGCAGAGGTGCTGGATGTGGATTTTCACGTGGAAAATCGCGGTAAAGAGAATTTGTATACGAATATTTACACACTGGATCTCAAGGGTGGCAATACTTACAAAGATATCGTGAACAAATTATCCGAGTATTCCAATATCCGTGGCATTCATACCCGAAATATCTAAAGGAGTACCGGCATTTGAATAGCAGCTTGAACAGCCACCGCATAGCGGTTGTAGGCGGCAACAACCTGGACATAAGCGCTACCTCTTCCGCACCGCTTGTATATGGGGATTCTAATCCGGGTATCGTATTAACCGGTCTTGGCGGCGTCGGTCGAAATATAGCCGAGAACTTAACCCGTCTTGGGCAGAAAACAGCTCTGCTGACCGCTTTTGGTGGAGATGGCTTTGCGAAGCACGCGATTGAGCAGGCAGAGCAAATTGGGCTTGATTTGTCTCATTCGCTGTGCATATCAGGCGCAACCAGCCCAGTTTATATTTGTGTGAACGATGCCAACGGAGATATGTCTGTTGCCGTGAACGATATGGCGTTAATCAGTCGGATTACGCCGGCGGTTGTAGAACAGAACATAGATTGGCTGAACGGTATGGAAGCCGTCGTAATTGACACGAATCTTCAAGCGCAAACTATTGCTGCTCTGGCGGAACAGTGCACGGCGCCGCTTTTCGCCGACGCGGTATCCACCAAAAAGGCGGAGCGCCTGCTTCCCTGCCTCCCCCATCTTTTTGGGCTGAAAGCAAATCGACTGGAAATCGAGTTACTCACGGGAGTCACTATCCGGGAAGAATCGGACTTGTCCGTTGCTGCACGCCAGCTCCATGAGAAAGGCGTACGGTATGTGTTTATCTCGCTCGGAGCTCATGGGGCATTCGCGTCATGTGATCAGGGAAACGCAATCAGCACGCCGTTTGACACCCCCATCCTGAACACCACAGGATGCGGTGACGCATTCGCCGCGGCAATTGTTCCCGCAGTATTGCAAAATGCCCCGATTCGCGATATTCTGAATGTTGGGCTTGCGGCGGCAGCCCTGTGTGTGCAAAGCGAGCTCGCTGTTTCGGATCATATGACGCGGGAAGCCTTGTATGCGATCATCCAAAACGTTCATCACAAGGAGGAACTGAAATGAACTCTTATCTATGGGTTTCCGACGAGGTTCGGAAAGCCGTTGCGGAAAATCGGCCGGTTGTAGCGCTGGAATCTACTATCATCTCCCATGGCATGCCGTATCCGCAAAATGTGCAGACAGCCCTGCTGGTGGAAAAGACCGTACGGGAAAACGGCGCGGTGCCCGCAACCATTGCCATTTTAAACGGCAAGCTCTGTGTAGGCATCTCCGCAGAACAAATAGAATACCTTGGTAAAAAGGGCCTGTCCGTGATTAAAGCCAGCCGTCGTGATCTGCCCGTGTTGCTTTCTCGCGGCGAGGATGGGGCGACCACCGTTACTACCACGATGATCGCGGCGCAAATGGCAGGCGTGCGCGTGTTTGCCACCGGCGGCGTTGGCGGTGTGCACCGCGGCGCGGAAACCACAATGGATATTTCCGCCGATCTGGAGGAACTGGCACAAACCGATGTTGCCGTAGTCTGCGCAGGTGCAAAATCTATCCTTGATTTAGGGCTTACGCTGGAATATCTCGAAACCAAAGGCGTTCCGGTAATTGGCTATCAGACGGACGAACTGCCCGCTTTTTACTGCCGCAAAAGTGGCTTCCCGGTTGATTATCGTATGGATACGCCTGCGGAGATTGCCGCGGCGCTCCGTGTGAAAACAGTCGCCGGGCTGAAAGGTGGTATGCTGATTACCAACCCGATCCCGGAAGCCTACGCCATGCCGGAAAACGTTATGAACGAGAGGATTCAGCAGGCGATTGACGACGCAAACGCGCAGGGCGTTAAGGGGAAAAAGCTGACGCCCTTCCTGCTGGACCGCATTAAAACGCTTACGGAAGGCAAATCGCTGGAAGCCAACATCAAGCTGGTACTTAATAACGCCAAACTGGGTGCGGATATTGCCAGAGAGCTTTGCAAACTCAGCTGATTCCACCGCAGACCATCGAATAAGTGATAGTAAAACTCTCCGCTTGTAAATCGAAAGGTTTACAAGCGGAGAGTTTTTGAATCGTAACGAATCCTATGAGTTTATTATCTGTTGCAGAAACTGTAACAGTTTTGCGCTCTGTGCACGGCTGTTCTTCTTTTCCAGAACGAATGAACGCGCCCGTTCCCCGATCACTTTTCTTTCGTCTGGCGTGAGGGCAAGCACAGCCCGTACCGCTTTCTGGATACCTGCTGAATTCTGCGGTTCGATATAGCGCAGATACGGGTCGTACTCATCCGGAATCCCTTCGAGCCGACAGCATAAAACCGGCTTGCCAGATTGCATATATTCCAGCGTTTTGGAGGGAAATGAGTAGCGAGTGAAAACGCCCTGCGAAGTCCTGGGATTAATCAGCGCCGTTGCGCTCCTTTGCAGGGCGAGCGCCGTTTGCCGGGGTACAAAGCCAAAGTAGCGGATATGATCATACTTTGCCGCAGCCTGCGATACTTCGCTCTCCATATCGCCCCGCCCGCACAGCCACAGTTGCACATCCGTCATTTCCTGAAAAGCTTG
>JAEWYP010000006.1 GCA_023395615.1 Bacillota bacterium | reverse complement strand
AACGCAAACGCAACAAATCAGTTCACCCTTTGCGGTGGCAATAGCCTGAGGGATCCACCTGTTCCCATACCGAACACAGAAGTTAAGCCTCAGCACGTCAAGGGTACTTGGCTGGTAACGGCCCGGGAGAGTAGATCGCCGCCGCATTCCAAATAGCAAAAGCACTTGTCGAAAGACTGGTGCTTTTGCTATGTGGCGATAACCCGATAGTATAAATGGAGCAATTAGTTCACCCTTTGCGGCAACCAAAGAGAGCGTGCACCCGGTGGGTGCCTGGGCGAAGCCCAGAGCGAACAGAGGTTGAGAGGTTTCACAGAGCAGAGCGACCGACAGGGAGCGATGCGACTATGAAACCGACCGGAGGTAATAGCCGGTAACGCAAACGCAACAAATCAGTTCACCCTTTGCGGTGGCAATGGCCTGAGGGATCCACCTGTTCCCATACCGAACACAGAAGTTAAGCCTCAGCACGTCAAGGGTACTTGGCTGGTAACGGCCCGGGAGAGTAGATCGCCGCCGCATTCCACATAGCAAAAGCACTTGCCAAAAGGCAGGTGCTTTTGCTATAAAGACAATTTTTTTTAACCAGACAGAATGTTTTTTGATATCAATTCGTTTGTTATATAGAAGGAAGAGAAGAATAAAGATGAAAAAACTACTTATGTCTATATGTATATTGGTTATACTGTCATCATCATTAATAGGAGCCCTAGCTGATACAGTTGATACAGACGTATCATATAACCTTTCAACCAATGATAATGACAAACTTGAACAAATGGTTACAAAAAATACAGCTTCATGGGAGAAGATATATGGTCCGCATGAATTGTGGAATTATTCGTTAAATGCCCAATATACATCCACATTTGGTACCATGGCGGGAGGATACAATACATCATGGCTTCCAGTTGAACCATCGGATGATGCTCTTCCCTTTGAAGATGCGGTTTCTATAGCAAAAATCATGCTAGCAAAGCAAGATAATCGTTTCAATGATAACTATTTCTCTATGCTAACCGTTGCTTCATCTTACATTGTAGCAGATATGCCGGGCACATATTTCTCACAGAAGGGAACTTGGATCATTGAATTTTGGAGAACACTCAACAATGCCCTTCAGAAAATCAGTTATGTCTATATCGATGCTCACACAGGAACTGTCCCTTTGATGATGATAGCCATTGATCAAAAAGCTCCTGATGATTATAATCACATTCTGGTAATCGAAAACCCGTCATAGAAAGATCGAGAGAGATATGCTTCTAGAAACATATCCCCCTCGATCAGGGCGATGACTTCGGGGCTCGTCAACGGTCTGAAAAGTAATTAGAATTCTTTTCTTTTTATAAAATCAGCTGTTAAATCCAATCGGCTCAAAATCCGATGCCGGGTGCTTACAAACAGGGCATATATAATCCGGAGGAAGCGTATCTCCCTCGTAGATATACCCACAGATTTTGCAACGGAAGCCTTTCACTTTTTTCTCCGATGCTTTCGGCTTGGGCTTGATGTGGTCGAAATAATCCGCATATGTTACGCTGGAATCGGACGTCAGGATCTTTGCTTCAGTTAACTCACAAATAAATAACGTATGTGTTTCGTAATCATGAGTCGCGATTACTTTACAGGAAAGAAATGCGTTACAGGATTCCGTGAGATAAAACAAATGATTCGCGCTGCGTTCGACGCTGTGGAAATCAGCAAACTTATCAACATCACGTCCGCTTTGGTAACCAAACCGTTTGAAGATTGAAAAACCAACTTCGGAGGAGAGTATACTAATGTTGAATATACCGCTCTTCATGATCATGTCGTGCGTATAGTTCAGTTTATTTACCGCAACGGCTAATCGGTTAGGAACAGCAGTGATTTGGTTCACAGTATTGATGATGCATCCGTTATCCCTGTCGCCGTCTTTCGCAGTCAGTACGAACAGGCCATAACCGACTTTAAATAATGCGGAAGGATCGACCGGATCAGTAGAAACAGCAACAGATACTGCCGGGTGTACGCTTGCTGCAATTGCGGAAGCAAGCTCATCAACCTGCAATATCTGCTCCGAATGCAAGGCGGAGCGGATATCAACCAGTGGTTCCAAAAGATGAATTTCCTTCATCTCTCCAAGCAGCTTCTTCATCAGGCTACCGGAAGCAGGTGCCCAGGAACCATTTTGCAGGATCGCAAAGGTACGATTCTGCAAATTATGCGAGCGGATATCCAGCAGGTATTGTTCCATTGGTGGGAATATCCCGGCGTTGTAAGTGGCACAGGCCAGTACAATATGGCTGAAGCGCCACGTTTCCGATAGAAGATCGCCAATATCTGTTACGGACACATCATATAGCGCGACACGCACACCCTGATCCGCCAGTTTTGCGGCCAGAACCTCCGCTGCATTCTGTGTATGCCCGTAGATCGAACCGTATAAAACCAAAACGCCCTTTTCCTCGGGTTCATAAGTGCTCCAAAGACGATATTTATCCACATACCAGGGAATATTTTTCCGCCAGATCGGACCGTGCAGAGAACAGATTCTGGAAATGTCCAAACCGTCCGCTTTTTTAAGCAGAGTTTGAACCTGTGGGCCATATTTACCGATAATATTTGCGTAATAACGCCGCGCATCCGACAGCCACTCTGTTTCAAAATTCAACTCATCGGCATAAAGATTACCGCCGAGCGCTCCAAATGTGCCAAAGGCATCTGCAGAGAACAGAGTGCGTTCCAGCGGATCATATGTAACCATTACTTCCGGCCAGTGAACCATGGGTGCTGTGATAAACGTCAGCTTCCGGGTGCCAATATCCAGCGTATCGCCGTCGCTGACGGTTTGTATGGTCAGCGTTTTCTGCTTACCAAAAAATTGGCCGATCATCTTTGCGGCAATTGAGGTACATATAATGGTTGTGCCAGGATAACGAAGAATCAGATCCATCAGGGTCGCGGCATGATCAGGCTCCATATGCTGAACAATCACATAATTCAGCTTCCGTCCCGCAAGCCCATCTGACAGGTTTTCAAAGAAAACATCAGATACAGCGTGATCCACCGTATCCAACAATACAGTTTGTTGATCCAGCAATAGATAGGAGTTGTATGAAATCCCACGCGGAAGAGGAAACTGATTCTCAAACTTGGCAAGCCTGCGATCGCTTCCGCCGATATATAGCAGATCATCCGTGATGCGGCGAGTACAGTTCATTATGGAGCCTCCCTTGTCAATTGTCATCCTTATTTTACACCGAGAAACGCTTTGTGAAAAGAGGAACGATTCAGAAGTCCATGTTTTATGCGCGCAAGGAGCGCGGAGTATCGATGTGAGGAAAAGAAATCGCAACTTATGACAAATAAACAGGAAGTTTTGAATGCATGGCCGATAAGTCGTAACAACCTTGCAACACACTTGTTGATGCGGTATAATAATTTAAACGAGGAGGGGTTGCGATGACCGTTTTAAAGCGAATGCAACGTGTGTTGTTATGGCTCTGCATCATGACTTTGGGAATATCACAGCCCGTTTTCTATGCGACTGCCGAACCTGAGCAACCGACCGTGAAGGATGTTTCGACTGTGATTGGCGATAACGCCGTAAGCTACCCGCAGTTGGAAGGTTTGTCTGATGAAAAAATACAGCAGGCGATCAATAATTCGATTGTCGAGAAGGCGAAAATCGCTCAGCGGATGGTTACGCTTTCCACGCTGAAATCCGGCTCGAGCGGGTTGCAGGTTCGCTACGAGGCCTATGTAGGGGCCGGGGTTTTCTCCACAGTGATCAGCGCGTTTGGCATTATGGAGAACGGCCGGAATGGGCAGGAGTACACAACGCTTAATTATGACCTGGCAACCGGAAGGGCGTTGACATTCGCAGACTTCTTTACCAACCCGGACACGGCGGCCGGCCATATGGAAAGTATTCTTCAGGATACGATCGGGGACGATCTGTCTGCTTATCTGGTGAATGCTTCCCTTGCTCCCCTGCCAAGAGATAACTTCTCCGTCAACGCAGACGGGATCACATTCTATTACCCGGCGAATCAGTTCTCTCTGCTAAGCGGTTATTGCGGAGCCGCGCAGTTTGACTACTGGGAACTGTCGGATGATCTGATTTCCTCCGCGGATAGCCTGCCTGTCAGGCTCGGTGCGTTCCCCCAAACGTTAAAGGATACGGAAATCAGAAAGAAGATCGAAGAAGCGGTACAAAACGGCATGTTACCTCATTTTCCGATCAAGATTGGCGATGCGATGACCGATCTTGTTCAACGCTACCGTTTGCTTCGCCAGCCGGACCAGTATCCAGGAGGCCGATATTATCAGATGGAAGCGCCTCTGTTTCGTCAGGTGCTTATACTGTCCGATGCCTTAGCGGCTGGATATGATCAATCGAAAGCGGAAGGTTTGCTCAGCTTCAGGGTTGATCTTTTCGGATTGCAAACGGGCGTGACCACTCAAAAACGCTGGCGGGATGTGCTTGGCGAACCGAACAGCACCGTTTCATTTGACGAAACGTTGGCATACGATTACAGCTTACCGGTCGGTACTGCAGATTATTATACCATCGGGAACCATCAGTTACTGATGTATGCCGATGAGAACGGCATTTTATACGCGGTTCGGATTTCTGATTAATAAAAAATGCGCGGAGGCAATATGGCAAGCGGGAAAAGGGGCCGGGCAAAAACCTATGATTCGGACAGCCTGCTGTACCGAAGTGTTCTTGGCATCCTTTTAATTGCGATCGGCGCGCTTTCGCTGATCTCGATCGTAGGTGGCATCAAAGGCGCTGTGTTTACAATTATCAGGCAGGTCATGCAGGGACTTGGAGGCGCTTTATGCATCGGTATCCCGCTGTTCCTCATCTGGGGTGGGGCGCTGGCGGCTTTTTCGGCACGACGTAAAGCACCGTTGCGTGCTTACGTGCTGCTTAGTCTGCTGTTTTTCTGTGTGATGGGTATTTTTAACCTGCTCAGTCAGGTTGGTACCTTCTCAATGATGGAATATACAATTGCTTACAATCAGAAAATCACGCCGCCGATCACAGACCCGAAGGGTTATTGGCCGATGATCACGGCGGGGTATCAAATTTGCAGCACCAGCGGCGCTTTTGGCGGTGCGTTGGGAATGATTATCGCATGGCCGCTTTGGACCTTCACTGGGGTCGTTCCCGGTGTAGTGATCTTAAGCGGAATCAGCCTTGTATGTGTACTTTTCTTTTCAAAGTTCGATGTTCTTGGCTGGCTGAAGCATTACCGAGAAACATCAGACCAACGCATGGAAGCGCGGGAACAAAAACGCGCACAACATGCTTATGAGAAGCAGCTAAGAGCACAGGAATCCGGCGATACTCAGCCGGAATCACAGCGTACGGCCGCCGGAAACACAGCCGTGGCGGACATCCCGCCGGTGGCCAGCCAGCCGATCTCCATGCCTCCGGGATATCCCGCTTTTGCGGGGATGCCGGCCTGGCCGCAAGGGGCACCGGCCGTGAACAGCCAGCAGATGGTGTTCCCCAACATGGCGACTGCGCCCGCGGCGCCGTTGTATGACGAAATGATTATTCCGGAGATGCCGGACGGGGCAACCACCCCCAAATGGAAACTGAAGAAAACCCCTGCATCCAGGACGGAGCCGTCTCAGGGCGAACCGCCAGCGCCAAAACCGGTGCAGACTGCCCGCACCGGGGATCGGGATATGGACAGAGCATTGCGCAAGATGGAAGAGAACAGGCGGCAGAAGGAGGAACTGAATCGCCGGATCAACAATGCTGAAAACGGTGAACAACCCGAAACGGCTTATTCAGTCGATGAGGCCCGCCTGAAGGCAGCGGCGAGAAAAGCGCGCCCCCAGAGCGGTGAACGCGATCAAATCCCCGGCACCGGAGAGACTCTGACCTCTCAAACGCCCCGCACTCTTTCGCCCGAACAGATTGCTTATGCCAACCAGACGGCTGCTTACCGTTCACCGGAACCACAACCCGAACACCGGGACACGCCCAAAGCGCACGACCCTTACGCCGCCTACAAAAAACCGGTGCAGACAGAGGATATGCTTTTGCCTATGAGTGGTCAGCGGCTGGACACGCCAGACCTGAAAATATCGCAGAAACCTCAAAGTGCACCTGAAAAAGCGGAAGATCAAAAAGTGAAACCATACCCCTATCCGATGATTGAACTGCTGAATCTCCAGACGCAGACATTGCCGGATACACGGGAACTGGATCGTGCCAACGCAGCCAAACTGGAACAGACGCTGGAGAGCTTTGGCATCCCCGCTCAGGTGCAACGCGTTACGCACGGCCCCGCGGTTACACGGTTTGAATTGGGCTTGATCTCCAGCGGCATCAACGTAAAACGCATCATGAACATTGCGGATAACATCGCACTGGATATGGCGGCTAATGGGGGTGTACGCATTGAGGTGCCGATTCCGGGTACCAACCTGTTCGGTGTTGAAGTGCCTAACAAGGAAATAATCAGTGTTTCGCTGGCGGAGGTATTAACCAGCCCGGAGATGACTAACGCTAAATCTCCGCTGTCCGTCGCGCTTGGCAAGGACATTGCTGGGCGGCCGGTGATCTGCGATCTTGCTAAGATGCCCCACCTGCTGATTGCCGGTCAAACCGGAAGCGGCAAGTCGGTCTGCATCAACTCCATCATCAACAGTCTTCTGTACCGGTCTACTCCGGACGAAGTGCGTATGATTATGATTGACCCTAAGGTTGTGGAACTGCAGGGATATAACCGCGTACCGCACCTGCTGATCCCCGTGGTGAGCGACCCGCACAAAGCGTCCGGCGCATTGGCCTGGGCCGTGCAGGAAATGCTGGATCGTTATCACAAAATGCAAAGCAAGGGTGTGCGCGAAATCACCGCTTATAACGCCAAGGTGAAGGGCGACGAACCAAAATTACCGCGAATCGTGATTATTATCGACGAATTGTCCGACCTGATGATCGCCTGCAAGAAGGAAGTGGAGGAAAGCATTATCCGGTTGGCACAGCTGGCGCGCGCGGCCGGCATTCACGTGGTGGTTGCCACCCAGCGACCCACGGTCAACGTTATTACCGGCCTGATCAAAGCCAATATCCCTTCCCGTATTGCGTTTGCGGTCGCGTCCAGTATCGACAGCCGTACAATTCTGGATATGAACGGGGCCGAGAAACTGTTGGGGCGCGGCGACATGTTCTATTATCCAACGGGAGCGAAAGCGCCCATGCGCGTACAGGGCTGCTTTGTAAGCGATCAGGAAATCAGCAATGTGGCTGATTACATTGGTAAAAACTCCGAGCCGGATTATGATGAAAGCATTAACGAAATCATGGAGAGCCAGGGGGCGGAGGACGCGACGGACGACGCAGACAGCGCGGACGACGGTGAACTGGACGACCGTTTGCAGGAAGCAATCGAAATGGTGCTAACAGACGGACAGGCCAGCATCAGCATGCTGCAACGGCGTATGAAGATTGGATACGCACGGGCGGGCAGGCTGATCGACGATATGGCGGCGCGGGGGATCGTAAGTAAAAGCGCCGGAAGCAAACCCCGCGAAATCCTGATCACATACGAACAGTACCTGCAAAAGAAAGATACATTGCTACGCTAGAGAAAATTGCGACGGTATAGAAAAGCCATGTGTGGATTGCGCATGGCTTTTCTCTTCCGACGTAGGACATTCCTGGATCGAACGAAGCGGAAAGCCTGAAACTTGCCGAATTGATTGACAATTACGAGAATGCGCGTGTATAATCCACAATAACCGTTGCTTTGAGGTGAACGAGATGTTAACGAGAATCCCCAAGGGAACCAAGGATGTTCTGCCGCCGGAAAGCGCCCGGTATCAGGCGATGGAAGCGCTGATGCGCGAGAAAGCCAGGCTTGCCGGGTACGAGGAAATCCGAACCCCCGTGTTTGAGCATACGGAGCTGTTTACCCGTTCGGCAGGCGCGTCCAGCGACGTGGTACGCAAGGAAATGTATACCTTTCTGGATAAAGGCGGGCGCTCCATAACGCTGAAGCCGGAAACGACCGCAGGGGCCGTGCGCGCGTTTATCGAGTCCGGCCTGTACGCGCAGGCGTTACCGTTGAAACTTTATTATCTGTATGCACCGCATTTCCGCTACGAAGCGCCGCAATCCGGCCGCCTTCGGGAGCACCACCAGTTTGGAATGGAGTGCTTCGGGGCTAAAGAAGCTTCTGCGGACGCGGAACTGATATTGACCGCGATGGATGTTCTGACCGGCGTTGGCTTGCAGGGGGTAGCGCTTCGTATCAACTCCATTGGTTGCCCTAAGTGCCGCCCGGCCTATCAGGAGAAGCTGCGCGCGTTTTTAAACGAACGCCGGGACAAACTGTGCAAGGACTGTCAGGAACGTATCGATCTCAATCCCCTTCGCGTGCTGGATTGTAAAAATCCGGAATGCCAAGCGGAGATTACGGATGCGCCCCGGATGATCGACTCGCTTTGCGACGAATGCCACGACCATTTCGAGGAATTGAAGCGCTATCTGACGGCAGCGGGTGTGCCCTATGTGGTGGATACCGGCATTGTGCGCGGATTGGATTATTACACCAAGACTGTGTTTGAACTGACGGCTGAAACACCCAACGGCACCATGACCGCTTGCGGTGGAGGCCGTTATGACAAACTGGTGGAAGAAATTGGGGGACCGGATATCCCCGCGGTAGGTTTTGGTATGGGCATGGAACGCGTTTTGCTGCTACTGGATCTGCTGCCGCAGGAGGAGCATAAACTGAGGCCGATCAGTAGCGCACCGGATGTTTTTGTGGCCAGTCTGGACCGCCAGCTTGCACTGAACGCATTCGAGCTTACGATGGCTTTTCGTCATGCGGGGCTGAAGGCGGATATGGACCATGCCGGACGCAGCCTGAAGGCGCAGTTTAAATATGCCGATAAACTGACGGCAGCCTATGTGGCCGTGCTGGGCGGAGACGAGATAGCCAAAGGCGTGGTGAAACTGCGCAACATGAGTACGAAGGAAGAAAAAGAAGTTTCTCTTGCGGATGCGCCGGAAGTGCTCCGGAAATTAATCCGTAATCGAAACGAGGAGGAATAATCCCATGGCGATGACGAAACGCACGCATATGTGCGGCGAAGTGCTGACCGGAGAGATCGGCAAGCAGGTCGTTCTGAAAGGTTGGGTGCAGAAATCCCGTAATCTGGGCGGGTTGATTTTCGTGTGGCTTCGCGACCGTACCGGCATCGTACAGGTTGTTTTTGATTCAACCACGCTTGACGCGCAACTTTTCGCCTCTGCGGAAAGCCTTCGCAGCGAATATGTGATCGAAGTGCACGGCACGGTGCGTAAGCGCGCGCCGGAAGCCGTGAACGACAAGATGAAGACCGGCGACGTGGAGGTTGCCGCGACGAATCTGATGATCCTGAACGCCAGTAAAACACCGCCGATTTATATCGACGACGACACGAACGAGCAGGAAGCGCTGCGCCTGAAATACCGCTATCTCGACCTTCGGCGTCCTTCCATGCAGGCAATGCTGCAATTCCGCCACAGAGTAATCAAATGCCTGCGGGACTATATTGACGGTCAGGGCTTCATCGAAGTGGAAACTCCGATCCTGTCCAAATCCACGCCGGAAGGCGCGCGTGACTATCTGGTGCCGTACCGCATGAAACCCGGCCTGTTTTACGCGTTGCCGCAAAGTCCGCAGATATACAAACAGCTCCTCATGCTGGCCGGTCTGGACCGGTATTATCAGGTGGCTCGCTGCTTCCGGGACGAGGACGGCCGCGCGGATCGCCAGCCGGAGTTTACCCAGTTTGATATGGAAATGAGTTTTATCGAACCGGAAGACATCCAGTCGGTTGTGGAAGGCGCTTATCAGCACGTGTTTCAGGAGGTTATGGGGATTCCCATCACCCTGCCGCTGCGCCGCCTGACCTGGCGCGACGCGATGGCCCGATATGGCAGCGATAAGCCGGATACCCGATTCGGGATGGAGATCAGCGACGTTGGCGAAACGGTTCGCGGATGCGGCTTTACTGTGTTTGAAAACGCGCTGGCCGAAGGGCAGACCGTGTGCGCCATCTGCGCAAAGGGTGCGGGAACGCTGAGCCGCAAAGAGTTTGACGCTCTGGGCGAATTTGTGAAAACCTACCATGTGAAAGGCCTCGCCTGGGCAACGCCGCACGAAGACGGAACGGTGCGCGGCAGTTTTGTAAAAGCCATGCAGGGCGACAGCATGCAGCGTTTACTGGATCGGATGGACTGCAAACCGGGCGACGCGCTGTTTGTGATTGCGGATCAGAAACTGGTTGCGCTGACCGCGATGGGCCAACTGCGACTGCGGTTGGGCAAGGAGCTGAACCTGATCGACCGCTCCCGCTACGACCTGCTGTGGATCACAGAATTCCCGCTGGTTTCCTGGAGTGAGGAAGAACACCGCTTCGTAGCGGAACATCACCCCTTCACAGCCGTGATGGAAGAAGACGTAGCGCTGATGGAGACCGATCCGGGCGCGGTTCGGGCCAAATCTTACGATCTGGTAATGAATGGCATCGAGATGGGCAGCGGGTCCATCCGTATCCATCAAAGCGATTTGCAGGCGAAGATGTTCGCCCTGATCGGACTGTCGCCGGAGGAAGCAAAAGATAAATTCGGTTTCCTGCTGGAGGCATTCCAGTATGGTACGCCGCCGCACGGCGGTTTCGCCTTCGGCATCGACCGTATGGTGATGATCCTTTCCGGGGCGGACAGCCTGCGTGATGTGTTGGCGTTCCCGAAGATTCAAAACGGGGTTTGTCTGATGATGGATACCCCGGCGACTGTGCAACCGCAACAGCTGAGCACCCTGAAGATCAAGGTGGAAGAGTAAGTTTTGCGCGTACCGTGAAAGTACAATTTGCGAATCGTCAAGTTGTCAAGCGGCGGAAAATCTGTTATACTACGCAGAGGTAACATGTACCACAGGAGGTGTGAAGCGTGGCTGCGAAAAAGGACAACCTGCCTTTAAGCCTGCGCAGGGATGACGATCCCACCGGGACCATCACCTATGCCAACGAGGTGATCGCGATTATTGCAGGCGTTGCCGCAAACGAAGTGGAAGGCATCGCGGGCATGTGCACCAGCGGCGGTATCACCGACGTTTTTGGCCATAACCGTAACATTACCAAGGGTGTTAAAGTCGAGATTGGTTCGGAAGAAGCCTCCGTGGATCTGTACGTTATGGTGGAGTATGGCACCCCCATCCAGACGGCAGCGCTGAACGTGCAGGAAAACGTGCGAAAGGCGATCGAAACCATGACCGGGCTGCATGTGGTACGGGTGGATGTTCACGTGCAGGGTGTGAGCTTCGAGAAGGAAAAGAAAGAAGCGCAGGCCAGTCTGGAAAGCGTGGAAATGGGGAAGGTAACCGACGGGAATGAGATAACGGAACCCCAGCCGGACACCACGAAAGATCGCAAAAAGTTAAAAGAAACAGCGAAGACCGAGCCGGTAACCGAACCGGAGGGAACGACCAATGCGGATGAAACCGCGTCGTCGTCAGCCGAACCCGGCGAGCCTGCAAAGGAAACCCCGCCGGACGCTCCTTCCGAAAACGCTGATGAACCGCAGACAGAAAGCGCATCGGAAACACAGGCCTAAGGGATACCCCGAAAGACCGAATGGGGTCTTTTGGGGTTTGCTTTGTTAAATCAACATCGGCAAGGGGGGACGGTTGTGAGGTTGAAACTGACGGATCGAATTCTGGCGGCACTGTCCGGATTAATCATCCTGCTGATCGGGTTGGGATTGCTGGTGTACGGTGTGGGGATTTTCCCCTTCAAACTTGATCTTTCGTTTCTGACCCAATCGTTCGTGCTGTGGCAGCGGGCGGTGATGGTCGCCGCGGCGCTGTTGCTGAGTATACTGGGCATCCATGGAATTACGATGCTTTTCCGTAATGGCCGTGATCACGGTTTTATTGCCCAGCATACCGAATACGGAGACCTCAGCATTTCGATGAGCGCCATGGAAAACATGGTGAAGAAATGCGTAGATTCTCATAATGAGCTGAAGGTAAGCAACACGCGTATCCAGCATGCGCGTGACGGCATCATTGTGAGTATTCGCATTTCACTGGGCAATGGGGTGAATATACCTCTTACGGTAAGCGCGCTGCAAAAGCAGATTAAGCAGTATATTACGTCCTGTTCCGGCGTGGATGTGAAAGAAGTTCGTGTCATGGTGGAAACGAACAATGCGTTCAGCGGCAGCGTTTGTCCTGCCCCGGACGGTACCATGGCGGCGGACGCGGATGCGGCTTCCAAAGCGGGCGAAGTGGTAAACAGTCTGCATGAAGCAGCACAGAATGCTATGCCTAAAGAGATGCCTCCCGAACCGAAACCGGAAAAGAAACCGCTTCACCAGCGCCTTTTCCGCCACGAAGAGAAGCCGCAGACTCTTCCGCAACCACCGGTCGCGGCGCCTGTGACAGAAGCACAACAACAGGAACCGGAAAAGGAACCACCAGAGAAAATCCAAACGATAGGAAACTCTGATACGGAAGAACCCGCGGAGTCCGTTACGGTTAAACCCGACGAAACAAAACAGGCTGAGTGACAGATAACAGGGAGGTATCACGATGGAAAACCAGAACGGCGGATGGTTTAAAATCGGATCGGCACAGTGTGGGCTGCTCATGGGCCTGGCGGGCGTCGCGATCGCATTTATGCTGATCTTCCTCGGCTTCTTAAAAACCCTGCTGGTTGTCGTGCTATTCGGTGTGGGATACTGGCTGGGTTCAAGCTCGGAAAAAATCAACTTTATCAAACGGACGATTAACAAGCTCTTTCCGCCGAAAGGCGAATGAGGCCGGGTAACGCTAAAAAAGCAAACTCGGTGGAATAACGAAATGGAGTGTAGTGAATGGCTCGATCAGTGGCCCGTCAGGCCGCGATGCAACTGCTTTATGAGCAAACGGCCGGGGGGATGGCCGACGACGATTCCCTGACTCTGGCGTACGAATTACTTGCTTCGGGTAATCTATGTGCCGAAACCTGCCCCACGACGGATGACCGGGCTTATATCGACGACGTGCTGGCGGGGGTTTCGCTGCACCGTGCCGAACTGGACAGCCTGATTGAAACCCACAGCAGTGGGGATTGGGCGCTGGAACGCTTGCCACGTGTGGATTTAAGCATCCTGCGACTGTCGGTTTATGAATTGTGTTATCGCACGGATGTACCAGCGAATGTGTCTGTGAGTGAGGCAATGGAACTGGCGGGCCGATACAGCGAGCCGAAGAGTGGCCGTTACATCAACGGTGTATTGGGTGCGATTGCCCGCGAGAAGCGGAAGGACTGATCGTCATGGACGTTGCACTGGGATTTGATACCAGTTGCTATACCACATCTGTTGCTGCGGTAGACAGCTGCGGGCAGGTGGTAGCCTTCCAAAGGATGCTGTTACCGGTGCAAAGCGGGCAGTGCGGCCTTCGCCAAAGCGAGGCCGTTTTTGCGCATGTACGGCAGATGCCGCTCGTAGCTGAGCAGGCGCGGGCTTCCCTTTCAGGCCTGTGTTTACGCGCGGTTGCCGCATCGGATGCGCCGCGTTCAGAAGCGGGCAGCTATATGCCGGTTTTTACCGTTGGGGCAGGGTGTGCGCGTACCCTGGCTGCCATTGAAAACCTGCCGTGCTTTTTGTTTTCACACCAGCAGGGGCACATTGCGGCGGGCCAGCTGTACGGGAAACCGATGGACGGGCGCTTCGTAGCGCTGCACCTGAGCGGCGGAACGACGGACCTTCTTCTTTCACAGAACGGCACGCTTCGGCAGCTTGGCGGTTCGCTGGATTTACATGCAGGGCAGCTGATTGACCGTGTAGGGGTAGCGATGGGGCTTCCATTTCCCGCAGGGCCCTCGTTGGAACAGCTGGCGTTGAGCTGCCCGCAACCGGCGGAACATAGCCTGCCGGTCAGTCTGGAACAGGAAGACCTCGCCTGCCATCTGTCCGGTGCGGAAACGCGCTGCCAGCAATGGATTACGGAGAATGCGCTGCCAACAGCACAGATTGCCCTGGAGGTATTCGATTTTCTGGCTCGGACCGTCGCACGGATGATTGTGGCCGCATGTCGGGAAACCGATACGGTACAGGCACTCGTCGTGGGTGGCGTTGCATCCTCCGGGTTGCTTCGCGATCTTCTTGCGGAGAGGCTGCTCCGCCAGAATTGCGAGATTGACCTTCGCTTTGGCAGACCGGAATACAGCGGCGACAATGCGGCGGGGATTGCATGGCTGGGCATGCGGCGCTGGCTGGAAAATCATCAATGACACTTTTTTGTACGGCGCACAGCGCCGGGAGGGAGGCACCATGGCGGCACAGCTGTTGGATGGGAAGGCACTTTCGGCACAGGTGGAAGCGGAACTGAAGGTTCGTGTGGATGCGTTGCTGGCAAAGGGACATCAACCAGGACTATGCGTAATCCTCGTGGGGGAAGACCCGGCCAGTCAACTCTATGTTGGCAACAAGGAGAAGGCTTGTGGCCGTCTGGGACTTCTCTCCAGAACCGTACGGATGCCGGAAGAAACCACGCAGGAAGAGCTGGAAGCCGAGATTCGCAAAGCCAATATGGACCCAACCATACATGGTTTGCTGGTGCAGTTCCCGCTGCCCGCCCATCTGGATGCCTCCCGCGCACAGGCGCTGATCCTGCCGGAGAAGGACGCGGACGGCCTGCACGACATCAATACCGGCCGCATGATGCGCGGCGAGGATGCCCCGATCGCCTGCACGCCCAAAGGCGCTCTGTATATGCTGAAATCGGCGAATATCCCGATTGAAGGCAAGCATGCCGTAGTGATAGGACGCAGTAGTATCGTGGGCCGTCCGATGGCGATGCTTCTACTCAGAGAGAACGCAACCGTAACCATCTGCCACAGCCGCACGAAGAACCTTGGGGAGTATACCCGGCAGGCCGATATTCTGGTGGCGGCGATCGGGAAGCCCCACTTTATCACGGCCGACATGGTAAAGGACGGGGCGACGGTCGTGGATGTGGGGATGAACCGGGTGGACGGTAAATTCTGCGGTGACGTGGATTTTGACGCTGTGAAGGAGAAAGCGGCGTATATCACGCCGGTTCCGGGCGGCGTTGGCCGGATGACCGTTGCGATGCTGATGAGCAACACGGTAGAGGCAGCCGAGAAAGCCTTTAGAAAGTGAGACCGCGCATATGCTGACGCTATCGGTGGAGCAGCTTAACGAGTACGTCCGCAAGACCCTTGCGGGCGACCCGGTGCTGCATGGCCTGCGCCTGCGCGGCGAACTGAGCAACCTGAAACGTCACGTATCCGGACACTGGTATTTTACCCTGAAGGATCCGCAAAGCTCGATTAATTGCGTCATGTTCCGCTCTGCCGCGGTGAACGTGCCGTTTACGCCGCACGATGGGCAACAAGTGATTTTAACCGGCAGCGTCGGGCTATACCCCAAAACGGGTTCGTATCAGTTTTACGCCGACGCGATGGAACAGGAGGGCATCGGCGAGCTGTATCTGCGAATGGAAGCGCTGAAAAACAAACTGACCCGGGAAGGGTTGTTTGATCCGGCGCTGAAAAAGCCGCTTCCTCTTTTGCCGTGGGGAATCGGTATCGTTACCAGCGGTACGGGCGCGGTCATCCACGATATCGCCCGCGTGGCGTGGCGGCGGTTTCCCGGTATGCCGTTATACCTGTGCCCGGTCGCCGTGCAGGGGGATGGGGCTGCCGAACAAATCGCTTTTGCTCTTTCCGTAATGGATCGGCTGGATGCGGTGGATGTGATTCTTGTTGGGCGCGGCGGAGGAAGCATCGAAGACTTGTGGCCCTTTAACGAAGAAACCGTTGCGCGCGCCATTGCGGCCTGCCATAAACCGGTCGTCAGCGCTGTAGGACACGAAACGGATTTTACCATTGCGGATTTTGTGGCGGATGTACGCGCGCCCACCCCTTCAGCCGCGGCGGAGCTGGCCGTCCCCCTGCGGGAAACCCTGCAAATGGAGATTGCCAAGCGCCGGGATCGCCTATGCCGTGCGGCAGAGGTTGCTCTGGCCGATCAAAACGCCGTGCTGGCAGAACTGAAGCGCCGATTGGCCGAACATACGCCGGAAAGCCAGTTGCGAATCATTGCGGAAAGGGTTCTGGCGTTAGAAGGCCGAATGGAATTACTTGGCGAAGCTCGTCTGACTGCGATGCAAAACCGTCTTATGGCTGTTAGTGTCCGTATTGGCGCTGCCGGACCGGAGAAAACCCTCCAAAGGGGATATGCCATGATTCGACAAGATGGACAAACCGTATCCGAAACCGACGGTCTGGACCTGGAACACTCGTTTACTGTGATCCTGCGGGATGGATGGATCAACGCACAGCCAACCGGGAAGGGTAAAGTCAGGGAGGGACAGCCATGACAGCGAAGAAGAAAAGCGCCGAACCAACATTTGAAGCGGGTCTGGCAAAGCTTGAAGCACTTGCGGATCAGTTGGAACAGGGGGAGCTTCCGCTGAACGAGCTGATGAACGCCTGTGAAGAAGGCGCCAGACTGACCCGAACGCTTCAGGATCAGCTCAACCGTGCCAAAGCGCGCCTGAACGAAGTGAAGGCGGATCGCGGCGGAACGATGGAAGTGAGACCAAGTCAGATTGCAATGCAGGCTGATGAGGACGAGGACCAATAAGCCTCTGCGCCGGGAAGGAAGAACCTATGGAACCAACGCTGACCGAATATGTTGCCGCTGTGGACGAAGCGCTGTTGACGGTACCCTTGCTCTCCGGAACGCAGGGCGTGCAGGCGAAAGCCATCAAACCCGATACGGACAGCGAAGTGCCGGAGCCGCTGAAAAGCGCGATGCGTTACAGCCTTACCCTGCCGGGGAAACGCCTGCGCCCCACGCTTCTTTTGGCCAGCTATCGGTTGATTAACCCGGACTGGCGCGCCGCCATGCCCTTTGCCATCGCGCTGGAGATGGTGCACGCCTATTCCCTGATCCACGATGATCTGCCGGCACTGGATAATGACGATCTTCGGCGCGGCATGCCGACCAATCACAAAGTATTTGGTGAAAACATGGCTATTCTGGCGGGAGACGGTTTATACTCACTGGCGTTTGAAACGATGCTGAACGCGGCCCTGTGCTGGAAACCGGCGCATTCGGCAATCGCGGCGATGGAGGAAATCGCCCACCGCGCAGGGGTTCGCGGCATGATTGCCGGGCAGACGCTGGATGTTGCGTTGGAGGGAACGCCTCCTGTGCCGGATACAGTCGCCTATATCCACCGGCATAAAACCGCCGATCTTATCACCGCCGCCGTGGTTGCCGGCCTGCTGTTGGGCGGAGCGGACAGGGTGCAGTGCGAGGCGGGAGAAAAGTACGGGCAAAACCTTGGCGTCGCATTCCAGATTGTGGACGATTTACTGGATGTACAGGGCGACACTGCGATGCTGGGTAAACAAACCGGTATGGACGCACAGCGGGGCAAGATGACCTGGCCTGCCGTTTACGGGCTGGAACAGTCCCGGACGGACGCCGGCAGAGCAGTACAGCAAGCGGTTGACGCATTGACAGGCTTTGGGGGAAAAGCGGATTTTTTACGGAATCTGGCACAACAGACACTGACGCGTGTGCGGTAACGACCCCCGTGAAGGAGGAACCCCATTGCAATCTTTAAACGGTATTCTGGTGAACCACGCGCTGATCTGTGCGCTGATCGCATGGTTTGTTGCGCAGTCCCTGAAAGTGCCATTATACTACCGGGTGGAGCATGTTTGGGACTGGCGGCGCTTTATCGGATCAGGCGGAATGCCGAGTTCCCACACGGCTATGGTTGTTTCGCTTGCGGTGATGGTGGGCGCGTTACAGGGCTTCGATTCAGTCGCGTTCGCCGTTTGCGTGGTGCTTGCGACAATTGTAATGTACGATGCCACGGGTGTGCGCAGGGAAACGGGAACCCAGGCGACGGTAATCAACCAGATTTTGAAGGATGTGCTGATTAACGGCAAGCGGATTTCCGACGAAGAGCTGAAGGAACTGGTCGGGCATACGCCGTTTGAAGTGCTGGGCGGGTTTGT